>CAVJEY010000021.1:0-18202 GCA_963648745.1 Christensenellaceae bacterium Phil1 | reverse complement strand
TAACAAAGTTCAGATATTAACCTTGCAGACCTCTGTCTGCAGGTGAGAAGCGGATGACTTCTTCTTTACTACCCGAATATATTACCATCAGGAATATATATATGTCAAGAAGAAATTTATCCGCCGGATTTCTGTAAAAATGTGTATATTATTTGTTAGTAACGATATTGTAAGTGTCTCTTGCAATCATCAGTTCCTCATTGGTTGGGATAAGGAGAACCTTAACCTTTGAATCATCTGATGAAATAACCATTTCCTTGCCTCTTACCTTGTTCTTTACAAGGTCAAGCTTGATTCCCAGGTTGCCCATTTCGTTGCAGATGATATCTCTCATGCCCATATCGTTTTCGCCTACGCCTGCTGTAAATACGATAGCGTCAACGCCGTTCATCTCAGCAATGTATCCGCCGATGTAGAACTTAACTCTCTGAGCGAAAACTTTAAGTGCAAGCATTGCTCTTTCGTTGCCTTCCTCAGCTGCAGCCTCAATATCTCTGAAGTCACTTGATACTCCTGAAATACCCAGCATACCTGATTTTTTGTTGAGGATTTCGTTTGCAACGCCCTGTTCAAGATTTTCTTTTTCTCTGATGTAGGTTACGATGGCAGGGTCGATATCGCCGCATCTTGTACCCATTACAAGACCTTCAAGCGGAGTAAGTCCCATTGATGTGTCTATGCACTTGCCTCTCTTGATGGCAGATACCGAAGCACCGTTGCCTAAGTGGCAGGTTATAATCTTGAGGTCCTCTATATTGACATTGAGCATCTCTGCTGCTCTCTCTGATACATATTTGTGGCTTGTGCCGTGGAAACCGTATCTTCTGATACCGTATTTTTCGTAGTATTCATAAGGAATCGCATAGATGTATGACTGTGGCGGCATTGTCTGATGGAATGCTGTATCAAATACGCCTACCATAGGAGTATAAGGCATTAATTCCTGACATGCTGCTATACCAAGAAGGTTTGGCGGGTTGTGAAGCGGTGCAAGGTCAACACATTCTTCGAGAGCCTTGATTACCTCGTCGGTGATAAGAACAGAGTGTGCGAATTTTTCGCCGGCATGAACTACACGATGTCCGACTGCACCGATTTCGCTCATAGCTTTAACTACGCCGTGATTCTCATCCTTAATCGCATCTATAACATGTCCTATGGCGTCCTTGTGATCTTTCATAGGCACTTCCAGCACAAACTTGTCCATGCCTGTCTTGGTATGTGAAATCACCGATCCTTCCATACCTATTCTCTCAACAAGTCCCTTGCAGATAAGCTCTTCGTTGGTCATATCAAGAACCTGATATTTCAATGATGAACTTCCGCAGTTGATTACTAAAACTTTCATTATATCGTTCCTCCAAATTTTATGTGTATTAATCAAAAGAAATTATACACCCTCATATAAGGCAAAATCAAGATAAGTTAATTATTTAACAAGCTGTGCCGCATCATATTATATTGACACGGCAGGTAACAGGTAATAAAATAGCCTTACATATAATTGTAGTAAAGGCGGATTTACTGATGCTTGGTGAAATCATTCTCTGTATAATAATAGGCGTTGCTGCCGGTGCAGGCACCGGTCTTGCGGGCATTTCAGCGGCAATGGTAATATCCCCTATGCTTATCGCCTATCTGGGCTTTCCCGTATATGAGGCCATTGGTATCGCTCTTGCCGTGGATGTTTTTTCATCCTCAGCCTCATCGGTTACCTTCATCAGAAGAAAAAACACCAATATCAGAGCCTGCCGGAGAATCCTGATCTGCGCTCTCATATTTACAGCCGCAGGAAGCGTGCTTTCGTCGTTTATGCCCGATTCCGTTCTCGGTCACGGCATTATACTCTGCACCATCGTAATGTCTGTAAAATTTCTGTTTTTTCCGGATGCCGGACTTCCCGAAACCATTGCGTTTGAGCACCAGCGCAGAATGGTAACCGCAGGAAGCTGCGCAGTAGGCGCAATATGCGGACTGTTTGGCGCAGGCGGCGGCATGATGTTTATGATACTTCTCACCTGCCTGCTGGGTTATGACATCAAAACCTCACTTGGCACCAGCCTTATAATTATGACACTTGTCGCGCTGCTTGGAGCAGCCGTGCATTTTATCGTGACGGGCAGTATCGACTGGACGGTGTTTCTGATATGTGCCGTCTCTGCCGCAGGCGGAGCAAAAGCCGCAGCTCTTTTTGCAAACCGCTCCTCTGCAAAGCTTCTTAATATTGTTATCGGTACTGTTTTTCTGATTCTGTCGGCCAGTCTTATAGCCGCAGAATACTTAATCTGATGAAATTACGTACATAATACGGCTGTTTCAGGTCATAATATCAGGTGTATGGCGGCCAATTATCAGACTCTTCAAACTGTATACTATACACAGCAAAAATATTATGTGTATACAACAAAATTCTTATTCAAACCCCTTGATTTTCAATTTCAAAGTGATATATTATATTCATCGGTTAATTACATAGATTGTAATTGGTTTTTTACAATTGATAAATAAATATAAAAGGAGGACTTAAAAATGTCATTAAATGCAAAAGAATATGTTGCAGGCCTGGTTGAAAAAGCAAGAAAAGCACAGGCTGTTGCCAATAACTTTACTCAGGAAGATGTAGACCTTATTACAGCAGCTGTTACTTACAACCTTACAAAACCTGAAAAGGCCAAAATGTATGCAGAAATGCTGGTTGAAGAATCCGGCATGGGTATTGCAGAAGACAAAATCGGTAAGATTTACGGCAAGGTATGGGGAGCATACATCCAGATGAAGGACAAAAAGTCAGTAGGACTTATTGACGACAACAAGGAAACAGGTATGCAGACTTATGCTAAGCCTATGGGCGTTGTTGCCGGCATCATGCCTGTAACAAACGGCGAGGCAACTCCTATCGTTAAGTCAAACATGGCACTCAAGACAAGAAACGCTATAATCCTGGCACCTCACCCTAAGTGCAAGAAATTAAACGTTGTTATCGTTGATGAGATCAGAGCCACTCTTAAAAAATTAGGATATCCTGAAGATTTAGTACAGACTTGCGCACCTGAATGGGTTAAGCTGGAAACTTCACAGGAATTAATGAAGCAGTGCGATTTCATACTTGCAACAGGCGGAGAAGCACTTGTTGAAACTGCTTACTCCTCAGGAACTCCTGCCATCGGCGTTGGCGTTGGTAACTGCGTATCAATCGTAACAGGCAAGACTCCTATGGACAAGGTTGCAGAAATGATCGTAACTTCAAAGAAATATGATAACGCTACTTCATGCTCAACAGAAAACAACATCATCGTATTCGAAGACTGCTATGATGAATTCGTAAAAGAAATGGCAGCTCACGGCGCTGTTCTGTTCAAAGAAGGTTCAGAAGAAAAAGCAAAGCTTCAGAAGACTATGTGGCCAAACACTCCTAACGATCACGTATTAAACAGAGCAATCGTTGCACAGAATGCTGAAACTATCGCTAAATTAGCTGATATAGATGTTCCTGCAGGAACAAAAGTATTGATGGCTGAAGAAAACGGCGCAGGACTTGATCACCCGTTCGCAGGCGAAAAACTGTCACCTGTATCAGGTATCCAGAAAGCTAAGGATCTTGACGAGGCAATCGACAAGATGATGGCTTGCCTGAACTATCAGGGCAAGGGCCACAGCTGCGGTATCCACACTAACGACGATGAAGATGTTGCAAGAGTTGCATCAGTTGCTCCTGTAACAAAATGCGTAGTAAACCAGCCTCAGTGCTTAACAAACTCAGGCGGATGGAACTGCGGATTCCCTGTATCAATGACATTAGGCTGCGGTACATGGGGCGGCAACAGCGTATCACACAACGCAACTTACAAAGACCTTCTTAACTTCACATATGTTTCAAGACAGATTCCTAACTGGAAGCCTGAAAAAGCAGAAGATTTCATCGATGCAGCAGTAATTGCCAAAGTTGATGCATAAACCCTGTTTAATCAAAAATTAAATATTTCCCGGCAGAGGCGGGAATCCCCCGCCCTGCTGAATATTTTTATTGAAAAGGAGAAATGAAATGTCAGCTATTCTAGAAAAAGATAAAAAATACAACATTCACTCATGGAGTGCTCAGGGTGCGCTCAAACCGCTTGTAGTAGACAAAGCAGAGGGCATCTATTTCTGGACAGAAGATGGCAAGAGATTCACAGATATGTCATCCCAGCTTGTTAATTCAAATTTAGGTCATGGAAACAAGGCTATAGTTGACGCCATATGCGAACAGGCTAAAAAAATTCCTTTCATGGGACCTGCTTTCGCTATGGAATGCAGAGCAGACGCTGCTGAAGCCGTTGTCAAGGCTTCAGGCTTAAAAGGCGCTAAGGTATTCTTCACCAACGCAGGTGCTGAATCAAACGAAAACGCTATTAAGATTGCAAGACAGTTCACAGGTAAACAGAAGATTTTTTCACAGTACAGATGCTACCACGGTTCATCAGCAGGCGCTGGTATGCTGACAGGTGAACCGAGACATTTCTTCAACGAGCCGGGCGGTCCTGGATTTGTTAAATACGACGGCCCTTATGCTTACAGAGCACCTAAGGCATGCAAATTTGCAAACGATGACGAAGTTGCGGATTTCTATCTTGAATTACTTGAAAACCAGATTCTTTATGAAGGACCTGAACAGATTGCTGCTATCTGGCTTGAATCAATCGTTGGTTCAAACGGTATCTTAATCGCCCCTGTTAAATGGTACAAAGGCGTAAGAGAATTATGCAACAAATATGATATCCTTATGGTTTGTGATGAAGTTATGGCAGGCTGGTACAGAACAGGCAAATGCTTCGCATTCCAGAACTTCGGCTATGAGCCTGACCTTATCACATTTGCAAAAGGCGTAACCTGCGGTTATGTTCCTCTTGGCGGCGTTATCGTAAGCGAGAAAATTGCAGAGTTCTTCAACGAAACTTCAATCGGCTGCGGATTAACCTACTCCGCTCATCCGATGGGCTGCGCAGCAGCAGTTGCAACACTTGCCGAATACAAAAAACTTGACATCGAAGCAAACGTTGCAAAGGCAGGCAAGGTACTTGCTGAAATCGAAGACGGTTATGTTGGTGCTCACCCATGCGTAGGTCAGGTAAGACATATCGGATTATTCTCAGCAATCGAGCTTGTAAAGAGCAAGGAAACAAGAGAACCATTAGTACCTTTCGGCAAGGATCCTGAAGGATATATGAAGAAGATCCTCGGAATGCTGACTGCAGAAGGCTTCTGGACATATTCACACGAGAATATGATTATTGTAGCTCCACCGCTGATCATCACTGAAGACGAAATCGTTGAAAACATGAAGATTATGGACAAGGTGTTAACTGAAGTTGACAAATGGATCTAATCATAGAAATTTAATAGAGTGGCAGTCGCCACTCTATTTTTTTATCTCTCTGATTATCTTTTCAAATCTAGGTATCGACATCTTAATGACATCAGGCGATATGCAGTACGCAAGTCTGACATAACCCGGACCTCCAAATGAAGAGCCCGGCACAACAACCATCATATGCTCCTTGCATATATTTATAAATTCGGCTTCGTCAACCGGAGTCTTAACCCACAGATAAAATGCTCCGTCAGGTCTGACACATTCGTAACCTGCCGCCGTAAGTCCGTTGTAAAGCATATCCCTGTTTTTGCCGTAAAACTCGATGTCTGCCTGTTCGTCAAGGCATTTTGCAACAGCAAGCTGCGCAAGCGACGGCGCATTCACAAAGCCGGATATTCTGGTTGCGGTAACAATACCGTCAAACAGATCATTGTAATCATCAGCTTCATCCGGTATCACCACATACCCTATTCTCTCACCCGGAAGTGAAAGTGATTTACTGAATGAATATCCCACAATGGTATTGTGATAATACTTTGTCAGGTAAGGAACCTCTATATCGCTGTCATATACAAGCTCTCTGTACGGCTCATCCGCTATCAGATAGATTGATGTACCGTATTCATTCTCTTTTTTCTTAAGAGTCTGAGCTATCGCATTTATGGACTCCTCGGTATAAACAACGCCTGTCGGGTTGTTTGGAGTATTGACTATAACGGCCTTGGTTCTGGGTGACAGAGCTTTTTCGAGAGCTGCGGCATCAGGCTGAAAAGTCGGAGGATTTGCCGGAATTTCAACAAGAACTCCGTCATAATTTGATGTGTAGGCTCTGTATTCTCCAAAATAAGGTGCAAATACCACAACCTCATCACCCGGATCAAGCAGTGTTTTAAGTGCTGCATTGATTCCTCCCGCGGCGCCTACAGACATAACTATATTATTAACTCCGAAATCCGTACCGAATTTTTTGTTTACCGAAGCTGCTATCTTTGCTCTTACGCTCTCGTATCCGGCGTTATTCATATATCCGTGGACATATACCGGCGATTCCTCGTCAAGCACGCTTATAACGGCGTTTTTGAAGCTCTCAGGCGGCGGCAGATTGGGGTTGCCGAGGCTGAAATCACATACATTCTCCGCACCGTATCTGTCAGCCATTATTTTACCTTCTTCAAAAAGAGCCCTTATGGCGGAGCCTCCTTCTATCTGTTCTTTCATTTTTTTTGAAATCATAAGCTGTACCCTGCTTCAAAAGCTTTAATATTAAGCTCCTCGAAGCCTTTCTTGACGTTTTTTGTTATTATTTCCTTCCAGTCTATGCCGCTTACGTTCATGGCTCTGACCAGCGCACCTAAAAGCACAATGTTCATGGCCTTGCCGTTGCCAAGCTTCTCCGCTATATCCGCAGCCTTAACTGTAAGAGTATCACATTTTGACGACAGTTCCTCTATTATTCCCTCCGGATACTTAGCGGCACCCATAAGGATAGGAACCGACGGTATTTCAAAATCATTTATTACCATTTTGCCGTCAGGCTTGAGATATTCAATCCATCTGAGCGCCTCCATTTTTTCAAAGGCGACAACAACATCAGCCTGTCCCCTGCCTACTATCGGAGAATAAACCCTGCTGCCGTATCTCACCTGAGTTGAAACATCTCCGCCTCTCTGGCTCATTCCGTGAATTTCGCTCATCTTGACATCATAGCCTGCACTCATCAGACCCTCTGATAAAATCTTGCTGGCAAGTATGGTACCCTGACCGCCTACACCTACAAGTATAATACTTCTAACATCACTCATATCCTATACCTCCTTAATTGCATCAAACGGGCATACCTGACTGCATACGCTGCAGCCTGTGCAGCTTGCCTCATCAATAGTTACTGTTTCGCCTGTATAGATTGCAGGGCAGCCTGTTTTGGAGCACATACCGCATTTTTTGCATTTGTCCTGATCCACTGCGCATTTTTTAGGATCAAGGTCGTATTCAGCCCTGTCCTGCGCAGAGAATTTTTTGAGAACGCAAGGCCATTTCGTAATTATAACGGTTGGCTCTGTCTTGGCTATGGCCTCGTCAAGAGCTCTGTCAACCTCGTCAAGTCTGAGAGGGTTTACAATATATATATTATCGTCTTTAACTCCTATAGCTCTGCACAGCGCCGGAATATCAACCTCTGTGGTTTCATCTCCCATAAGCGTATATCCTGTGCCCGGATTCTGCTGATGACCTGTCATGCCTGTAATTCTGTTGTCTAATATTACCGATACGCTGTCGGATTTGTTGTATACGGCATCTATAAGGCTTGTGATTCCCGAATGGAAAAACGTCGAATCGCCAAGACATGCAACAACCTTGGTGTCTGCATGAGCCATTTTGTATGCCTGCGCCGCTCCGTGACCTGTACTGATGGAGCCTCCCATGCAGAATGTGGTATCTATCGCATTGAGAGGTGCTGCCGAGCCCAGAGTATAGCACCCTATATCTCCTGTTATCATTACATTCTTTTTCTTTGAAAGCGCGTAGAAAAATCCTCTGTGAGGGCAGCCCGCGCAGAGTGTAGGAGGCCTTACAACCGCCGCTGTTTCTGCTTTGAGGGTTTCGGCTTTGGTGCCGAAGAATGCTTCTCTGACAATATCAGGGTTAAGCTCGCCGTATTTAGGCACCTTGTCCTTGCCTGTACAGTCAATGCCTGCTGCTTTGAGGCTGTTTTCGAGGTAAGGATCCATCTCCTCTATAACATATACTGTATCTACTTTTGAGGCAAATTCTCTGACAAGATCCATAGGCATAGGGAATGTCATTCCCAGCTTCAGATATGATGCATCCTCTCCGAAAACCTCTCTGGCATACTGATATGAAACACCGCTTGTAACAATGCCTATTCTGGTGTCATGGTACTCTGCCCTGTTGATATCGCAGTGATTTGCATACTCAGTCATAGCTGCAAGTCTTTCCTCAAGATCAACTCTTCTTACCTTGGCGTTGGCAGGCGTTGAAACGAATTTTTTGATATTCTTCTGATATGGTATGTATGCCGCCTCGTGTCTGTCTGCAAGCTCTACTATACCCTTGCTGTGACAGACTCTTGTTGTCATATGCAAAAGCACAGGTATATCGAATTTCTCTGACAGCTCAAGACCGAGCTTTGTAAATTCCTTGGCCTCCTGACTGTCTGAAGGATTGAGCATCAGAAGTCTTGCAGCCGCCGCATAGTTTCGGTTGTCCTGCTCATTCTGTGAGCTGTGCATACCCGGATCGTCAGCGGATACTATCACCATACCGCCTGTTACTCCTGTATATGCAAATGTGAATATAGGGTCTGCCGCAACGTTAACTCCAACGTGCTTCATAGCCGCAAGAGATCTGACTCCCGCAACAGAAGCGCCTATTGCCGCTTCTACCGCAACCTTCTCATTGGGAGCCCACTCTGAATATATATCTTTTTTGTATTGAGGCATATTCTCAAGTATCTCTGTACTGGGTGTGCCCGGATAAGCCGAAGCAAAAACAAGTCCGCCTTCCCATGCGCCTCTTGCAACGGCTTCGTTTCCTGTCATAATTGCTTTCATCGTAATTCCTCCGTTTCTTGTTCTGCAATCAATTATATATCAAAAAAGGCCTTCTGACAAGAAGGCCTGAAACTGCTGTCTCTAAAAGTATCTGAATACGCCTTTGACTTTGCCCAGTATTGTAACATCATTTACAATAATAGGGCTCATTGAAGAGTTTTCGGGCTGCAGCCTGATGTGATCCCCTTCGTTGTAAAAGGTCTTAACTGTAGCTTCGCTTTCGAAGCCGTCAATCATGGCAACAACCATATCTCCGTTCCTGACATCGTGATTCTCCTCAACCAGTATATAGTCGCCGTCAAATATCCCTGCCTCAATCATACTGTCACCTTTGACGGTGAGCATAAAATTGGTGCCCTTGCCCATAAATCTGGCAGGAAGCGGGAAAGTGTCCTCAATATTCTCCTCTGCAAGAATAGGTGTGCCTGCAGCCACTCTGCCTACCATAGGAATATCGACTATGTCGGTTCTCTCGGTATACCGGCTCTTCTCTTTGGGGTCTGCAACAACCATAAGCGCTCTCGGCTTTGACGGATCCTTAATCAGAAGTCCCTGTCTGACAAGACTCTCGATATCCTTGTGGACTGTCGATGTGGACTTGATCTCAAGATTGTCACAAATCTCACGCACAGTCGGCGGATAGCCCTTGGTACGGATCTGAGTCTTCATATATTCAAGAATCTTCTGTTCGCGTTCTTTGATATTTGCCATTGTTAACCCTCCTTACTGATATCAAGTATATCTTAACACATAACATCAGTAAAGTAAACAGGTGTTCAGAACTTTTTATTTGTTTACGAGAAGTTTTTTGATACCCTGTTCAAGCCCTGACAGTGTAAGCGGAAACATCGGGAACACCTCCGCTATCTGTGACAGAGTTGTACGTCCGTAAACATACTCCCAGTCTCCTTTGGGAACAGGATTCAGCCATATCTGTTTTTTGTATCTTCTCTTGAATTTGTTGAGCCATACTATTCCCGGCTCGTCATTGTAAAGGCCTATTACGGAGTTGCCTCCTTTTCTTGACAGTTCAGACGGCGCCATGCACGCATCTCCTACAAATATAACCTTGTAGTCGCTGTCAAGGTTTCGCAGTACCCAGTTGGTGTCAATCCACTCGTTTCTCTTGCACTTAGGTGACGTGTAGAGCTGATCGTATATGCAGTTGTGGAAATAGTACACCTTGAGATCCTTGAAATGATTTGCTTTTCTTATTGCCTGGAACAGCTTGTTGCACAGTCTGCTGTACATAAGCATTGAGCCGTCGGAATCAATAAGCAGCAGCACCTTCACGGTGTTTTTTCTCGGTCTTTCAAATACCAGTTTGAGTCTGCCTGCATTGTCCGATGTTTCATCAATAGTCGCATCTATATCAAGCTCTGTCTTGGGTGCATCGATTTTGGACGAATACTGACGCAGTTTTCGGAATGCCATCTGAAACTGGCGTATGTCCAGTATAGTATCATCTCTGAAATCAGAGAAGTGTCTGTCGCCTGCAATCTGAACGGCGTTTTTGTGCCTGCTCTCTCCGCCTGTCCTGATACCTCTTTCGTGGTATCCGCTGTTGCCCATGGTGGATGTGCCGCCTGTACCTATCCAGTAATTGCCGCCGTCATGGCGTTCTTTCTGCTCCTCGATACGCTCGTGGAATATCCGTACAAGCTCGTCAAAATCGCGAAGGAAATCGTCAAGCATGGTCTTGTCATTGATATCCTTGACCTTGACATCCTCGCTGAGCCATTTCCAGAATTCCTCCGGCAGATCCTCCTGCGCAGCCACGTCTTTGAAATATTCTGCAAAGACCATATCAAATTTATCGTATTCGGTTTCGGATTTAATCAGAACACTTCTGCAAAGCTGATAGAATTTCATAAGCGAGCCCTGTGCAAGTCCCTTGTCCAGAGCCTCAATCAGCATCATCCATTCATTGATGGTAACATCGACACCTCTTGCCCTTAACAGGTAAAAAAAGTCTAAAAACACATTACCACCTCTTTAATGAATAACCTTTCTCTTTGATTTCACGCATTACTTCTATATCTTCGTTTTTCTTGAGAAGCACGCCTACATAAGGAATTTCATCTACTATCTTTTTGATGTCAACTCCGCTTATAATCAGGGCCTGTATCCAGTCTAAAAGCTCTGATGTTGACGGTTTTTTCTGAAGCTCGTTCATATCTCTTAATGAATAGAACGCTTCCATTGCCTGCTCAACGAGTTTTTTGTCTATATCTCCGTAATGAGCGTGAACTATCTCTGTCATCTTGTCTCTGTCAGGGAATTCGATATAGTGGAATATACATCTTCTTAAAAACGCATCAGGAAGCTCCTTCTCTGCGTTTGATGTGATAATAACTATAGGTCTTGTTTTTGTTTTGATGGTTTCTTTTGTTTCGTTGATATAAAACTCCATCTTGTCAAGCTCCCAGAGCAGGTCGTTAGGGAATTCAAGGTCTGCCTTGTCGATTTCGTCTATCAGAAGCACGCACTGTTTTTCTGATGTGAATGCCTCTCCCAGCTTGCCTAATCTGATGTACTGTCTGATGTCTGCAACATCGCCCTCGCCAAACTGGCTGTCGTAAAGTCTCTGTACAGTATCATAAAGATACAGACCGTCCTGAGCCTTGGTTGTTGATTTGATGCTCCATATAACAAGCTCCATGCCAAGCGACTCTGCTATTGCTTCCGCAAGCATTGTTTTGCCTGTGCCCGGCTCTCCCTTGATAAGCAAAGGCTTCTGCAGTGCCATTGCAACGTTTACCGAATTCAAAAGTTCTTCTCCAGCTATATATTTGCTGCTTCCTTCAAATTTGTTCATGTGTCCTCCTAAAATTAATATCAGAAGTGCTTCTCATCCTGCGCGGGATCAGCACTCAAAAATCGCTAATGTACCGTTAATCTGTTCAACATATATATTTGCACATCAGCTATATAGTATACCACAATACCAAATAAAACACCACAGTTTCAGGCAAAATAACAGCCTGTTTTGCTCTGCTACATCACTTCAAGGGCACGCTCTCTGAGAATGCACTCCTCTTCGTTTTCGGGCTCGTCAAGCACTATGCCGTGCGCTCTTTTTTTCTTGGTGTCAGGCTCTACGCATACAAAGGTTATGAAGCCTTCAACATTCTGTCCCTCATCTATCTCACAGCAGGCCTTAACGTGTACCATAAGGCTTGTTGTTCCTGCCTTCACTATACGTCCGTAAATAGTCAGAATATCACCCTTCTGTACGGGTTTTTTGAATGTGAAGCCGTGAACGTTAACGCACAGAATATCCTGAGGTCTGCCGTGCTCTGCAGCTGCCGTAACAAATCCCGCCTCTACAAGCCACTCTGCGGTTCTGCCTGCAAACAGTGTGCCGTGATGGTTAAGATCCTCTGATTTAATTAAATGTGAAATCTTAAATTCTTTCATTTGTGAGCCTCCTCTTAATTTATGTATATTATTTTTTATCAAGCAACTTTCGTTAAGAAATTTTAGTGCATTTTCACTGATAATTCAATGCTGCGGCAATAAGTATACAATATATTTTTGCAATGCAAAAGGAAGCCCTGTTCTAAAGACTTCCCTCAAATATTTATCACAGATCTGTCTTGTCAAAAGCGGCGGTAACCGTAATCTCTGCGGTCGCATCCTCATACTTTGCCATGGTATCGGAAAGCACATATCTGATGCTGTATTCTCCGGCCTTTTCAAATACATATGCCTTTGCCTGCTCGTATGTAAGCTCTGTATAATCTGTGCTCTCAGGCTCTTTGATATACACCCTGACTGCCTCTGTCATGTCTTTTCCCGCCTGTTTTGCGGTAATGCCTTTGACGGCATCTGCCTCACCTGTTACGACAGTTCTGTCTGCCGCTCCTGAAACAGCAGGTCTGTTGCTGTCTGCTACGGTGATTTTAATTGTCTTGTAGGCTGTACCGCTGTATTTGTCCTTTACCTTGTACTGCACCTTGTAAATACCCTCTGTCTTAGTTGAGAAGCTGCACTTTACATAGGTGCCTGTTTCCTCGGAATACTTCGTAACCTTGTTAACCTTCACCAGATCCGTCAGATCCATATAGGTGTTGGGGTCCTTGGCTGTCACATATTTTTTGAGAGTGTACTTGCTGCCAAGCTCCACCGTAAGCTGTTTTTTGCTGCTTACGGTTATTACGGGTTTTTTGAGCAGATAATACGGGTTGTTCGGGTTAGGGTCTGTAGGATCCCAGTATTCCTTGCGGTCTGTGGATACCTTGATACCCTTTGGCTTACCCATAGGACCCGGATTGCTGCTTCTGTATATTGTGACTTTAGTACCCGCCTTGCAGTTGTCATATATCCATTTGGCGTCCATTACCGACAGTCTGACGCAGCCGTGAGAAGCGTGCTTGCCCAGCATATTAAACTCGTCTGTCGGCTGTGACTTGTAGTTTTTCTGTTTGTTATACTGCACCGAATGGAAAAGGTAATTGCCCGATATGGTTGTGCAGTACTGCGCATATACCCCGAAGAACATCACGCCCCACTGTCTTCTGCCGCCCATGTAAAACGTGCCCCGCGGGGTTTCTTTGCCCGGTTTTTTGAGTCCTGTGGAACACAGCATTGCTCTTATCGGCTTCCATTTGGTACCGGATTTTTCGTAAACCGTCACTACATTGCACTGCTCATTGACTTTAACCCAGTATTTGCCGCTGTAAGAAGCCGCATCTGCAGTGATGCCGGCTGATGCTATAAGGGTTATAACAAGAAATACCGCTATAACTGTTCTGATTGTTTTTACTGTTTTGCTCATTTTGTTCTCCTGCCCGGTCGCGCGTCGCTGTTTTATTTTTCAAGATTTTTGTGCGCCGTTGCCATCATAAGTTTAATTCTGTTAAGCTGATTTACACTGCTTGCTCCCGGGTCATAATCTATAGCTGCGATGTTTGCCTTAGGGTTATACTTTCTGAGAGCTTTGAGCATACCTTTGCCTGTAACGTGATTCGGCAGACACGCAAACGGCTGCAGACATACTATGTTTTCACAGCCTGAATTTATGAGGTCCACCATTTCACCTGTCAGAAGCCAGCCCTCTCCGCACTGGTTTCCTATGGATATAAGCTTTGAGGCCTCCTCTGCTATCTCCTCTATATGCAGCGGCTCTTCAAACCTGCTGCTTTCTCTCAGAGCTTTGCGGTAAGGCTTTCGTATAAGCTCAAGTATGCTGATTGCAATCTGATTGCCCTTCATCTGCTTCCACGAACCTGAAAGATGCTCGTAGTTGAATTTTTTGCTGTACATACCGTACAGGAAGAAGTCCAGCAGGTCTAAAACAACCGCCTCTCCTCCCTCGTTTTCGATTACGCTGACTATATCATTGTTGGCTGTAGGATGATATTTGACAAGTATCTCTCCCACAACGCCCACCTTGGGCTTTCTGATATCCCGAAGAGGCAGGGCATCAAAATCCTCCGCTATGCCCTTCAGGTTTTTTTTGAACCGGCTGAAGCTGCCGTCTCTGATGTTTTCGTCTGCAATGGCCGCCCATTTTTCATAAAGCGCATCGGCAGAGCCTTTTACCTGTTCATAAGGTCTTGTCGCATACAGAACTCTCATAAACATATCGCCGTAAATGACGCCCATCATGCCGCTTTTGACAAGCGGAAGCGTTATCCTGAAGCCCGGATTTGATTCAAGTCCGGCCATATTTACCGAAATTACAGGTATCTGCTCCATATCAAGATCTTTGAGAGCTTTTCGCAGCAGAGAAACATAATTGCTGGCTCTGCAGCCGCCGCCTGTCTGCGACATGAATATGGCTGTCCTGTCAAGGTCAAACTCTCCCGATTTCAGTGCCGATATAACCTGCCCCAGACTTACAATCGTAGGATAGCAGGCATCGTTATTTATATATCTCAGTCCCTCGTCAACCGCTTTTACGTTTACAGGCGGAAGCTGTACCGCTTTGTACCCGGCCTGCCTCATTGCAACCTCAACGTGCCTGAAATGTATAGGTGACATCTGCGGAATCATAATAGTGTAATCCTCGCGCATTTTTTTGGTGAAATACCGTCTGCTGAATGCGCTGCTGCCAGCCTTTGCCTTAATCTGATTTTTTTCACGCTCGTCAATGGCAGCCTTGAGCGATCTTATCCTTATCCTTGCGGCTCCCAGATTTGACCCCTCATCGATTTTGAGAACCGTATAAAGCTTGTTGCTGCTTCTGCATATCTCCTCGACCTGATCTGTCGTAACGGCATCGAGTCCGCAGCCAAACGAATTAAGCTGCACGATTTCGACATCATCTCTGGTGCCTGCAAACACAGCCGCCTTGTACATTCTTGAATGGTATACCCACTGGTCAAGAACTCTGAGAGGTCTTGCAAGTTCAGCTCTGTCCGCAACCGAGTCCTCTGTAAGAACCGCCATATCAAACGATGTTATGAGCTTGCTGATGCCATGATTGATTTCCGGATCAATATGATACGGTCTGCCTGATAAAATCACCGCTTTTTTGTGGTTTTTTTCTATGTAATCAAGAATTTCGTCAGCCTTGGCTTTTATATCCCTGTGGAAATTCTCATCCTCCGCTCTGGCTCTGTCCACAGCGTCCGATATTTCTTTTTTGTCTATGTCAAACACTCTTGAAAGCTCGCGTTTGAGCCTTTTATCATCATCATAAGGCAAAAACGGATGCATGAACTTCACGTCATATTCTTTGAATACATCGTCCATATTGCTGCCTATAACCTCGGGATAGGTTGCAACTATAGGGCAGTTGTAATGGTTTGGCGCCGACGGATCCTCGCCTCTTTCGTAATTGATGCTCGGATAGAATATTGTACCCACGCCGTTTTCGCAAAGCCACTTGATATGTCCGTGAACCAGCTTTGCCGGATAGCATGCCGTATCGGAGGATATGGTATCCATACCCGCTTCATATATGCTTTTTGATGATGCAGGCGAAAGAACCACTCTGTAGCCAAGCGCCGTAAAGAATGTATGCCAGAACGGGTAGTTCTCATACATATTCAGAACCCTCGGTATACCTATGCTGCCTCTGGGTGCATTATCCTCTGCAAGAGGCTCATAGTCAAACAGCCTGCCGAATTTGTACTCATACATATCCGGAACTGTGTTTTCGATATGCTCTTTGCCCTCGCCTTTTTCACATCTGTTGCCTGTTATGAATCGTGAGCCGTCATTGAATCTGTTAATTGTAAGCATACATCTATTTTCACAGCCGCCGCATCTTGTATGCGAATTGTTTACAGTGAAAGCATCAAGATCCTCAAGTGAAAGTATGGCGCTTCTGCCGTCCTCATATGTATCTCTGGCTGCAAGCGCTGCGCCAAAAGCTCCCATAATTCCCGCTATATCAGGTCTTACCACGTTTTTGCCGACTACACGCTCTATGCTTCTCAGCACTGCATCGTTTAAGAATGTGCCTCCCTGAACAACTATCTTCTCTCCGGCCTCCTCTGGGTTTCTGAGCTTGATAACCTTGTACAGCGCATTTTTAATTACGGAATACGAAAGCCCCGCCGAAATATCTCCTATGGTTGCTCCTTCTTTTTGAGCCTGTTTTACCTTGGAGTTCATAAACACCGTGCATCTTGTACCCAGATCCACAGGGTTTGATGCAAACAGCGCTTCCTTTGCAAACTCCGCCACAGTCATATTTACAGACTTGGCATATGTCTCTATAAATGAGCCGCAGCCTGACGAGCAGGCTTCATTAAGCATTATATTATATATCGCTCTGTCCTTTATCTTCATGCATTTCATATCCTGACCGCCTATGTCAAGTATGAATTCAACTCCCGGAAGGAACTCCTTGGCAGCCTTGTAATGCGCGATTGTTTCGATTTCTCCCGTATCTATTTTGAATGCCGCCCTGATAAGACCCTCTCCGTAGCCTGTTGCCGCCGATCTTGCTATATATGCGCCCTCAGGCATCTTTGAATATAAGTCTTTCAGCATTTCGAGAACCGTTTCAAGAGGCCTGCCCTCGTTATTTTTGTAAAAAGAGTAAAGCACTCTGTTCTCTTCATCTATAACGGCTGACTTGGTGGTTGTGGAGCCTGCGTCTATGCCAAGATAAAGTCTGCCGGAAGCTCCGGCAAGCTCGCCTGTTTTAACCTTGTCGGCAGCGTGTCTTTCGGTAAACTCCGCATAGTCGGCCTCGTTTTCAAACAAAGGCTCTATGTGCTTGGTATCCGACACCTCCGAAGCATCTATATTATCAATGGCATCAGCTATGGCTCCAAGTGTTGTGTCGCCGTATTTTTCGGACAAAAGCGCCGCGCCTATGGCCACGAAGTATTTTGAGTTTTCGGGGAAAATCACATCTTCGGGCGCAAGCTCCAGAGTCTCTGTAAATCTTGCTCTCAGCTCCGAAAGGAACGACAGCGGACCTCCCAGAAAAGCCACCTTGCCTTTAATCGGATGACCGCAGGCAAGGCCTGATATGGTCTGATTTACCACGGCCTGAAATATTGATGCCGCAAGATCCTCTATTGCTGCTCCCTCATTGATAAGCGGCTGTACGTCTGTTTTGGCAAACACGCCGCATCTTGCAGCTATAGGATAAATCATTTTGTGTTTTTTGGCAGCTTCATTAAGCCCTGCCGCATCGGTGTTCAGCAGCACTGCCATCTGGTCTATAAACGCGCCTGTCCCGCCTGCGCAGGTGCCGTTCATTCTCTGCTCTACAGAAGCTCCGTAAAATGTTATCTTGGCATCCTCCCCGCCAAGCTCGATTGCTGTTTCGGTTTCGGGTATAAGCTCCTCTACCGCTCTGCTGCAGGTGATTACCTCCTGTTCAAAAGGTATTCCCGCCTTTTCGGCAAGAGCCAGTCCGCCGGAGCCTGTAACCACGGCTTTGACTGTAATATCTCCCATACTGTCATAGGCCTCTTTGACAAGCTCTTCAACCTTGTCAAACACGTTTGACATATGTCTTTCATATTTAGAATACTTTATTTCGTTTTTTTCGTTTAATAATACCAGTTTTACTGTTGTAGAACCGACATCAATACCTAATTTCATAAATTAACCTCTTTTTTAACTAGTAATCCAATATTATTCTACCACGCAAACAAAAATATGTAACATCATAAATTAAAGTTTTTGAAAATGGTACTATAGTTTTAATCCTCCTTAATCATTGAAATTTCAACAATCATATAATCATCCTCTGTCACATGGCCAATGCATACTGCCCCTTGCATCCGGTGATATTCCGGCATATAATATGACAGTGAAACTAAAGATTTGGAGTTATCAGGTGAAATCAAAATTAAGAAAA
>CAVJEY010000020.1:2788-18442 GCA_963648745.1 Christensenellaceae bacterium Phil1 | reverse complement strand
TTTTCATTGTCGCTCCATATTCTGAATTTCGCTCCCGCCAGAGCCTCGCCTGTTTCTGCGTCAGTCTTCATAATTTCAAGGCTGCCTTTTTTCTTTTCGGGAGTATACGGTATGTATGGCACATCGGGTGCATCCTGCGGTTTTTCTCTGTCATTGTAAATATCCCCGGCATTGACATTGTCTCCCGAATTTATTTTTATCTGCAATGTCTCCGCGCTTCTGTCCGCCCTTGCAAGAGTCACATTTTTTGTAAAGCTCACTTCAAGAGGCACACCGTCTGCCGAGGCTTTAGGCTCCTGTTCATCTGTAAGACTACTGTCGGGATAGCCGTATGCTGATATTTTCAGTCTGCCGTCTCCGGAAAGTCCAACTTTGAAGGATGTATCTCTGCTGTCTTTGAACTCTGCTTTTTCTCCTGCTTCAAGCGATATCTGCTTCTCTCCGCCGTTTACATCAATTTCGACCCGATGCTCATAAACCTGCCTGCCGTCACTGTCTGTCACTGCTTTGGTCACAGACCCCTCAGCTGACTCCTCTTCACAGGTTTTTGGAGTATGAATAAGTGTAATGTCAAGCTTTGAAGGATTATCCCCTGCCGCAGCAAACTGCAGAGCCTCTGTAACAGGCAAAAGCACCGGGCTTTCAGGCGTGTCTGACACTCCAAATATTTTTTCAAATGAAGCAAGGTATCCTGTGTATACCACTTCAGGTATATATGTGCCTGAAACGCCGTCAAGCTCATAGCTGTAAGTGCTGCCCTCTGTTCTGATTTTGAGTATTTTGCCTGTATCAGGCAGTATGACGGTTTTTTCCCTGCCGTCGCGCACAAGTAGCTTCACTGTTGTTTTGTCTTTGTTTCGTGTTATCGTCATATCATCATATTCGCTGCTTTCATCAAGCGGATACGTTGTGCCGTCAACGGTAATACAAGGCATAGGAAGTCTGGACCTGACATCAATTGTCACAACAGTGTTACCGGAGCTTTTCATAACTGCTTTGCCGGGAAGCCTGGACCTGACATCGATTGTCACAACAGTGCTGCCAAAGCTTTTCATAACCGCTTTACCGCTTACTCCCAAGTCAGCATAATCAAATTTCAGTGCGTCATCTGACTCTGCCTGTTTATCTCCCACTTCAAAACAGAATGGAGTTTCATCGGTTATATAGCCCTGCTTTGTTTTGATTTCTCTGACATAATAACGTCCCTCAGGCAGCTTCGTCTTTAGTATTCCTCTGCCGTCTTTGTCTGAAGTCACAGTGTCTACCAGAGTATCTTTTTCCACAGAGGAAGCCGTGTTTTCATCTGTACTTTGCCCTGCTGCCGATATTTTTTCTGCTGTATATATTCCAAAGACAGCGCCTTCTCCTGTGCTGTAACTCCCTGAGCCGTATGCTGTTTCAAAAGCCTTGCGTATATCAATTTCAACGCTGCAGGCCCTGTTTGCCGCCCTGACGAAAGCCCATACAAGTCTTGTGTTCTGGTCTTTGTATTTAAGCTCGGCTTCATAGGCTTTCTCATCTGTAACATAGCCTGCTGCTGCATCAAGCTCTCTTACTATATATTTGCCCAGAGGCAGTTCCTTTGACTGTGCACAGCCGTTTTCATCCGTTGTTATTACCTCGACAAGTCTTGAAAGCGGGTACCTGTTTGTCCTGTATTCACCTGCAAGCTCCATAACGCCGACGCCGTTTCCAGAAGAAGCTGTACTGCAGTAAATTCTCGCGGTATATCCGTCCGAATATGTTATCTCAACGGGACTGTTTTCGTCTCTGTCTGAGATTATCTCAATCGTATAATATACAGGCTCCCTGTTTCCTCCGTTGTATTTTGCCGTAACCGTAATGCCGCCTGCCGGCGCAAACACCTCCTGCTGAGTGTCATATGTCAGATTTTTAAACCAGTCTATGGCGGTTACAGAGCTTCCGCCCTCGCCGTCCGTGCTTCCTGCTTTAATTTCCGGCACTGTTGTCTGCCAGCCTGTTTTTACTGCAGATGCAGGTATTGTTATATCTGCTTTAAGTCTGCCGCCAAAGTAATACATCTGCGTTTTTACGCCGTCTCTGGTCATAAAATATACAGGCGCTTTGGGCTCTGAAGCTGTAAATACCGTTTTGGAGTTCTCGGTTTTTGCGCTGCAGCCTGTGCCGCAGCTTATCTTAGGCGTGCCGCCCTGCGCGGTTATTTCGGTTACTGCCGTATCTGATTCTGTCCGCGTCCGGAGCTCAAACCCGTCCCATGCGAAACTGTAACCGTCTTCACCTTTAACCCGGTCTGTATACGAAACATCATATATTTCCACAAGAGCTGTCTGGAAATTGCCGTTTGCATCACAATCTGCGGTTCCTCCGTTTTCAAGAAGCACGCTGCATGAAATCTCCCCCGTCTCTTCATCTGCCTCAGATATTATCGTATACTCTCCCGCTTCATTTACAGCTCTTTTAGCCGCGCCTTCGGAGAAATCAGCGGTATTTCCGTTCCAGTCCGTGCCTGTCGTGCCATCCGCCTCATATATGAATTTTCTGTATGAGAAATCAAGAAGATTTCCTCCCGGCTGACCCCATGACTCATTTGGAATTTCCATGCCTGCTGTATGCTGCACCGGCTTCGTAGAGTTTATCACTGCCGCGCCGCCTTTTTTTGAAACGGTGGTTTTTGCAATCTTAAGCTCTGTAACATTGGTGCCTCCCGCCTGATATTTCAGTTTTGCGCTGACATCATATCTATAGGTAAATTCCTCATCCTCTTTTTCGTATGTATATGAATACTCCGTATCCTTTTGCTCCGGTGTGACATAAACGCTGCGTTTTGTATTGCTCTCTGATGCCTGACGCTCCAGCATATACCACAGCTTCGCGCCGCTGCTGTGCTCAAGTGTTCCTGTTTCATATATGTCTGCATTGTATATTTTTTCGAGGAGCCCTGTCACAGCATCATCTGTATTTGCCTCATGGGTGCTCTCTAAAACAGGAATTACCAGCTTCTCATTCGTGTCCGCATCATATATGCAGGCTCCGTCATTGCCGTCTGCAAGAAGTATGTCTTCTGCCGCAAATATACCAAATACAGCGCCGGCGGATTTTCCGGCCATTTCATATACAGGCTGCGTAAGCTCTATGCCCGATGAAACAAGCTTTTTCCAGCCTGTGAATATTTCACATTCCTTGTCTATCCTTATTGTTCCCTTAGCCTGACTGTTGGCTATGTTTACCGCCTGATAGAATGTTTCATACGGCCATCTGCTGCTGTCATATGTCGGATCGGCCTCATATATATTGCCCTCATAATCCACCATCTGACCGAAGTTGCCGTCCTCGTGAACATTCTGTTTCTCGACATTAAACGTATAGTATCTGACAGGAGTTTCGCCCTCACCTATAAAATAGCCTTCGGGAACTGTAAATTCCTCTACTCTGTAGGTGCCGAATTTAAGCATATACGGAATAACTATGAAGCCGTTCTCGTCGCACTCAAACTCGTCATTATTGCCTGTTTTGTCGTTTATCGAGGCCGCATTCGGAAGCAGTCTGCCATAGTTTTCAGATGTCGTAATATCCGAAAGAAGCCCGTTTCCCATATATCTTATGCGGAATTTCGTACCGCCTGCAAGGCTTACGATTTTGCCTGTCTCCTCATCCGTCTTGACTATTTTGATTTTGTTTTCAATCTTTTTGTCCCTGATGTCATAATCATATCTGTTGTCATAGCGGTCATCCTCCGAGTATGCTCCTCCGTGCTCGCCTATAACGACTGTGAATTTTTCAGGCACAAACGAGGCATCATCAGGCGCAGATTCCTCCATATAGTACTCTCCGTACGGGACATCAAGTATCATCAGAGCGCCGTTTGACCCGATTTTCATTCCGCTGTTCTGATTGTCGGTTCCCGTATTGTCTCTTGATGCTCTGTAGACTGCAGTGCCGTCTGCCAGATCTGCTTCCCTCTTAAACCTTATATATTTTGTGCTTTCATATCCGGCTTTGAGATACAGCTTCCAGTATGAATCAGTTGATTTTCTTTTGCCTCCGCCAAGAGACACATCGTCAAATACGTTTTCATCCTCAAGGGATTTGCTCAAGGTTATTTTGCCGCGGCAGCAGTCGTTTGTATACACTTCTTCGGTGAATACAACCGGATTTTCGGCTTCCGCCTCCGCAAGACCTCCCTCTATATCAGTCTCTGTTTTGTCCGATCTGCATTTTACATCATACTGTATCTCTGACCAGCAGACAGGTTCGGCTGTGCAGCGCTGCGAATTGTCGCTGTATGCTCTGTATGAAACCGTATAGGTTCTGATGCCGCTGTCCGGATTCACAAATCTGCCGTCAGGAGCCTCCTCTCTGATGGTATATGTGATTTCACCTGTCCACTCTGTATGAAGCGGCCCGATGCTGCAATGGACTTTATCCTCTGAAGTATGGGTATATGAACCTGACTCTGTCATATTAAAATCATCAGCAGATTCCCATGGTTTGTCTCTCAGAATTTCCTGCTCTCCGTTGTCATTAAGTGTGACGCTGTCAACAGCTGCTCCGTTTCTGTAAAGCGTATAGGTTGCGCCAAGTGAAGCATCGCCCATGCCTGTATGAACATCTCCGTCCCATCCCGGATTTTTGTCCTGCTTGCTTACAGGAAACTCAAATTCGGGGAAATATTCAGGCTCGCCGCGCTCTGTTCCATCCTCAGGCACAGCCTCTGCCGCCGCTGTAAGCGATATATAGAAATACTGCGGATTGCAGGAGCCTGTAACTATAGTCTGACAATGGTTAGGCCATCCTCCCGATCCTGAGTTCCAGTGCCAGAACAGCAGATTGTTCCTGACGGTATCAGTGCCTGAATCAAATACTCTCTCGATTGTAAACACCGTATCCTCAGGCGGCCTGTCCTCTGCGCTGCTGCCCCTCCAGCTTATTTTGTACTGCGCCATACCTGTATCCGATCTTACGGCTTTTATCTCAAGGTTTTCTTTATCCTTGCCTCTGACGATATTTACTTCTCTGCAGCTGTCATCTGAAATGCTGCTGACAGGATATTTGCCGTTATCCCTTATAACGGCTGACCATACGGCGGTCGGCTCTCCCGTATCATCTTTTTCCTGCACCAGCGTTACCTGTTTTGGGCTTGATTTGTCGGTGCCTTTAAGGCCTGAAGCAATACTGCCGTGAGCTTTGATTGCGTCTGCCATGAATCTGTATATATCATATGCACCCTGCCCTTTGAGGAAGCCTGAATAATGATATATGCTTACCGGATTTCCCGACAGATAGCAAAGCTCCCTGTGAACCCTGCTTCCCGACACCGTCTTGTAGTTATAGTCCATATCGGAGGTTCTGTAGCCCTGCTGTATCTCCCATATGAGCATCTGTGTCGCAATATACCAGTCATCACTGTTATATCTGCCACAGGTCTTGCGGTACCATTTTGACTGTGTAAAAAGTGTATCGCTTGTATCGGTTATGTTTTTGCCCGACTGCCAGCCATACAGCAGCGCAAGCTGTATGTTTCTCCGCTGGGATTTATCAAGACCTTTGTAAAATGATATGCTGCCCTCCTGTGACAGTGCTTTCATATTAAGCGTTTCATCGGTATATACGCCATGCTCTATACAGTAGCCTCTGTATGTGGTGCCTCCCTGGGCTATAAGGAAGGCTCTTTTGGGCGAGGTGTTTTCATTGTCGAGTATGATTTTTCGCCTCGAACCGTCGGAGTTATACTGGTACACCTGTATATAGTACTGTCTGTCGAAATGATATGTTTTGCCGTAGGCATCATAAAGTACTCCTCCTTCTCTGAATTTTGCCGTCCTGCTGCTGCTTAAATCAGCAAATGCCTGCGTCGGCAGCATTGCTGCAAGCATTATGCATATCAGCAGCAGACTCAGTGTTTTCCGTAAATTCATTTTGTTTTCTCCTTTCTTTTTTTGCAGCAGAAAAAAGAGAAGTGCAAGCACTTCTCTTTTAATCTGCTGTATATTAAGTTAGTAATGTATGCGTCTGCATACATTTTTCTACAGTACCATTTTAACACACCTCGTTTTTACTGTCAATTCCATTTTTTATTTTTTTCGCCACAGCTTCAAAACATTGATTTTTGAATGTTTGCGGCTCGTCACTTGACAAAAATCAGGATTTGAAAACAAACAAAAAAAGTCGGTATAATTTTTACTTCAAAATCGTTTCAAGCTGCTCTGCAATATATTCTGCCAGAAATTCATGTACTGCTGCAGCAGGGTGGATACCGTCAATGTATGCCTCATCTGCCAAAATCCCGCTGTCCTTAAAGGCTCTCTGGGTATCAATGATGCTGCAGTCCTCAATGGTTCTGAGCTTCTGTGCAAACTCCTCCAGCGTCTGATTCAGCGCCTTATAATCGGCCGGAACCCACATATGCTCCGCCATATCAGGGTATGTGAGCAGCGGAGTCAGCAGCACCATGCGCATTGTTTCAAGCTGCGCAGCCTTTGCTGTTATCTTTTTAATATTATCAAATGCCTGCTCTGCCGATTTACCCCCTATAAAGTCATTGGTGCCTGTAAGCAGCAGACACGCATCAGGTCTTTCGCTTATAACATCCCTGTCGAATCTCCTGTATATCCCGTCTGTGGTATCGCCGTTTACTCCCCTGTTGATGATTTCATATCCGTATCTGCTGTGCAGAAGTCCTGCAAAGCACTGGCTTCTGCTGAGGGGAAATCCGTTTACTATACTGTTGCCTATACATACTATTTTCATATTCTCATTATAAGAGGGAGCAATACTGCTCCCCTGTTTCTCCTATTCTACAAATGCATCATAAATAGCTTTTACTGCCTTCTCAAAGTCTTTGTTCTGAACTCCCACAATTATATTTATCTCGCTGGAGCCCTGATCTATCATTCTGATATTAACCCCTGCCTTCGCAAGCGCTGCAAACAGCCTTGCGGAAGTGCCGGTTCTTGACGACATACCTCTGCCTACAGTCGCAATGAGAGCCATATTCTCAAATACATCGAGTGTATCAGGCTGAAGCTGTCTCTGAATTTCATCAACTATATCGTCAAGCTTGCCGTCAAGCTCATCATTGTCAACAACTACAGAGATAGTGTCTATACCGCTTGGCATATGCTCAAGGCTTACATCATTGTCTGCAAATATTCCCGCAAGTCTTCTGACAAAGCCGACCTCCTGTGACATCATGCTTTTGGAAAGTCCGATTACTGTGAAATTCTTGCTGCCGGCAATGCCTGTTATGACATGGTCTGAAAGCGGCGCATCGGCTGTGATGATTGTGCCCTGATCCTCAGGTCTGTTGGTGTTTCTGATATTGATAGGGATATTGTCCTCCTTGGCAGGATAAATAGCCTCATCATGAAGCACGGAAGCACCCATATATGAAAGCTCTCTGAGTTCTCTGTATGAAATCTCAGCTATAGGCTTAGGATTGTCTACAATTCTTGGGTCTGCCATCAGGAAGCCTGATACGTCCGTCCAGTTTTCGTATATGTCGGCTTTTGCGGCTTTTGCAACCAGCGCGCCTGTAATATCGGAGCCGCCTCTTGAAAAGGTTTTGATTTTGCCGTCAGGTGTGCTGCCGTAAAATCCCGGAAGCACTGCTCTTTCGTGTTTTGCAAGCTCCTCTGCAAGCGCTTTGTTGGTTTCCTCCGCAAGCAGTTTGCCTTTTGCCGAAAATTTTATCAGTTTCTCTGTATCCACAAAGTCATAGTCAAGAAGCTTAGCCGCAAGTATGGCGTTAAGATATTCGCCTCTGCTTGCAAGGTAATCGGCTGTAGCCTCGCCCTTTGCCATTTTGTCTTTGATTATCTGAAACTGCTGTTCATAATCTATATCAAGTCCGAGTCCCACTGCCGCTGCTACATATCTGTCCTGT
The DNA here is from genome assembly GCA_963648745.1 of Christensenellaceae bacterium Phil1. GTDB lineage: Bacteria > Bacillota > Clostridia > Peptostreptococcales > Anaerovoracaceae > UMGS973. Next base: position 10,578 of record CAVJEY010000020.1, on the reverse strand, counting down.
ATTACCTGTATCACCTGTTCATACGGCAGGTTGTGATCCATATGGGTCTTGCAAAGATAAAGAAGGTCGGTGATTTTGTTGTCCTTGTCAAATCTCTTGCCCGGTGCCGACACTACAATGTATCTCCGCTCGCTGTCAGCCTCGATTATCTTTTTGATCTTCATAAGCTGTATAGCATCAGCTACAGAAGAACCTCCGAATTTAGCCACTTTTAGTCCCATAAGTTCATCTCCTCTGTTTTGTTTTAGTGAAAAAAATATACCTCTCTAAGTAAGTATATCTCGATTATATCAAAAATGTTACAATAAATCTACTGTTTTTTGTTTATCTCAAACAAAAACATGGGTCGCCTGTTGTTGGCGACCCATATTTTATGTGTTTTTCGATTAATCCAGCTTCAAATCGCCCTCTTTGATCCACCCTATTTTGCGGAAAAACGCACCGAATATGAGTGTCAGCACTGCAGGAAGCACGAAGCATATAAGAATCAGCCCTGTCCAGTCCATAAATGTTATGGCATCCTTCGCTCCCGATGCAACATCAGCCACCCAGCCTGTATACACGCCTATCTGTCCTACAAGTCCGCAGGTACCCATGCCTGATGCTATGGCGGCGCCGTTCATCTCAAGATGAAATATGCAGGTGGCAATCGGCCCTGTTACAGCCGCCGTAAGTGTCGGCGGAATCCAGATTCTCGGATTTCTCACTATGTTGCCCATCTGAAGCATACTGGTGCCTATGCCCTGCGAAAGCAGTCCGCCCCATCTGTTTTCTCTAAAGCTCATAAACGCAAATCCGACCATCTGCGCACAGCAGCCTGCAACAGCGGCACCTCCTGCAAGACCTGTAAGCCCCAGAGCTGCACATATTGCCGCGCTGCTTATAGGCAGTGTAAGCGCCACGCCTACCACAACCGAAACTATAATGCCCATAAGGAAAGGCTTTAACACTGTAGCCCACATTATCAGGCTTCCCACTGCGCTTGCCGCAGCCCCTATAGGCGGCGCCCACCACATTGAAAGCAGCACACCTGTAAATATTGTCACAAACGGTGTCACAATTATATCAACTTTGGTTTCCTTTGATACCGCTTTGCCAAACTCTGCGGCAAATATGGCTACCACAAGCACTGCGAGAGGGCCTCCTGCTCCTCCGAGATCATTGGCGGCTCCTCCTACAGCCACCAGTGAAAACAGCACCAGCGGCGGCGCCTGAAGCGCATATCCTATGGCAACTGCCATTGCAGGGCCTGCAACGGCCTTGGCATATCCGCCTATTGTAATAAGGAACTCAATCCCCGCCTGCTCTCCTATGGTTGAGATGATTGTTCCTATCAGAAGTGATGCGAACAGTCCCTGCGCCATAGCGCCAAGAGCATCTATACCGTATCTTTTTGCAGAAAACTCAATATTCTTTCGCTGAAGAAATTTACCGAAGCTGCTTTTTTCTTTTGCTGTCTGTTTCTGTTCTTCCATACTGTCCTCCAAGACTTATGCTTTAATTTAGTATATATACGTGTATATACACTAAAAGATTTTACGATATACTGGCGCTGATGTCAAGATATTTAGTTGCTGTATTCAGCGCATAACATTATTCAGCAGAGCTTCAGCATTTCAACAATATACAAAGGAAGGCGATTCCGGCACCCCAGAAATATTTGTTTGGTTTGCTCTGAACAGTTATTATATCCATACCGGATTCAACCATCAGATCTATATCGCCTTTAAGGGTTTTGCGGCTGGTAACAATACCTTGCTCCTGCAGGCAGTCTAATATTTCAAATGTTGTCATCGGATGCTGCTCGTCAGTATTCTCACAGAGAAGCTTCTGAACAAGGAGCAAACGGCGTTTTATAATGTTTGGTTGTGATTTCACAATCATTCCTTCTTCTGCAGTGACAAAACCAGTAAAATGCATTATATGTTAACAATCCACTTGCCCTGCTTTTTAGAATTCTCATGGGAAATGATTCTTCTCTCCTGCAGCGACTTCATAATACGCTGTACCTGCGCTCGTGATATTCCTGACATTTCAATGATATCTTTCTGTCTGATTGATGGGTTTTCGATAATTAAATTGACAATCTTCATTTCGTTGTCATTTAAAGCCTCATTTAAAGCCTCATTTAAAGCCTCATTTAAAGCCTCATCTGCTGCTTTGAATTTTTCATGTATAAAAATTCTTGTTATGAAATATGTGCGTTCTTCATCTGTCTCAAACTCAGGAAGCGGTGAACCGTTCTGTTCTAATGCTCTGAGGATTTTTTTGAATCCTGTGTTCCTGCCCTCTGTAAGGTGCAGTTCTTTGAGGAATTCACCGATACGCCTGTTCCTGTACCGTCTGCTGGTCACATGGAAATTCTTCAGGCCTTCTATCGTTACAGATCTGTCCGGTCCCGGATGGCTGATGATTTCTATTTTGTCTGCCTCCACACGTACTTCTATAGGTTCACGGATATCGTATCCCTTATGATAGACTGCATTTGCCAGCGCCTCCTCAATAGCAGCATACGGATAATTATAGAATCTGTCGGCCTCGGCACGGTCAGGATGCTTTATAACCTTTTCTGCTATTACAGAATTCCGAATATATTGCAATGCCTCGCGAAGCTGATGATGAAGAGGGCCTTTGAAAATTTTTTCTATAATCTGATTTCCTCCTACCCCTTCCGGAAATTCCACAACATCTATTTGCGCATATGGCATAAATTTATCAGGCTCCATACTGAAGAACATAAGGCCGACATTCTTTGGTTTCATAAATTCCGGCATAGAATTAGAAATCCCCATACTGATGCACAATTCTTCAAATGGCATTGAATCCACCTCATTGTACAGCATACTGCCAATTTCGTTCAAATATGATTTGATAATATTTACGTTCAAGTCAGCAAGTTTTGCCTGATGATTTATCCTGTCATCAAACGGAACTTTGTTTGCCAGTGAAAACAGATCAGAAATCTCCTCATCAGAGGGCACAATAGTACTTGCCATTTTTCTGATGAAATAAATATCTTCCCTTGCTGCAACCGCTTTTCCTTTTTCGTAAGTGTATGTCCTTGGGCTGCGATAAGGTCGTGACTGCCCTCCCGGGCACCATACAATAATCAGTTTCTTGCCATCATAATCCATTGGTGCAGCAATCGGCAGATATTCCGGCTGTATCTGTTTGCATTTGTTAAGAAGATCTTTCATAATACTGTCAATCTGCTCTACAGGAACTCCTTTTACAGGCAGAACCGGACGCCCGTTATCTTCTTCAACCCCAATCACTATATAGCCGCCGCCCCAGTTGTCTATATCATTTGCAAAAGCCGTGATTGTTTTTAATGAGGTTTCCGGCTTCCACGACGCTTTAAATTCTATCCTTGCCCATTCAACAACATTTCCTGACAATAACGTCTTAATGTTTGTAGGTAATGACATAAAATTCTGTTCTCCTTTCATCATTGCAGCTCTGACGCTATATTTCCCTAACTCTATTAATTGCATACCTTTTCATCCAGTAAGATTTAATATCCTCTATAATCATGTAATAAATCCCCTGGCTTTTCGTTCTTTTCATCGGAGATGCTGAGTTTATTATCTGGTGCAATTTTTCCGTCGATGATATACGGATTGCTCACCTGGTCCCCAAACAGCTCGATAAATCTCAATTTTTCAAGCTTTCCTTAATCATCGTATATTTCATCCAGTTTATCTTTTAACGTTCCGTCTTTTGCATATGGCAGAGCATCCAGCTGCTTGAAATTATGTTTTGTAATCTTCACTTCTTCATCGAAGCCAAGAATATAGCTTGTCGCAATTTTATAGATGATTTCTGTCGGAGCCAGTCCATAAACCTGCTTTTCAAAAATATGCTGCAATCTGTCATACTTATCAGGATATAATTGCTTCATTTTGTCGCTCTGGTATAAACGCTTTACTATTTCTGCAATGTATAAACCTGATTTCATGTACAAATCAATAAATGTTTTATCCGGCAAATCGAAGCATCCCGGATTTTCCGCTTCCAGCATATCTACCATTTTTTTAACCATTATCTTCGGTGTGAAAATCTGATTGGTCTTTTGCGGAGGAATATAATCGAAAATATCCTCTACACTTTTTTCATCAAAATAATCCGCCAGTTTCTTTTTTAATGCAAGGAATTCTTTTACTGAATCATCGAAAACAACAGGGTCAAACAACTGACCTTCAAACTCTCTTTCTTCTCCTGTTTCCGGATCAGTATAAGGACCGCCATCACGTAAAAATCTGAACTGGTCCAGTGTAATACTTGTTACTTCCTTAAACACTCTGTCAGGAATAACATTATCAAAAGTAGCAAGCGTAACTTCATTATCTCCATATGCCATCAGGAAAGATGGAATAGTTCTGGAGAATCCTCTCAAATGGTCTCGGATACCTTCTTCTATTTCGGATTTCTCACGCTCACGTTTTTTTGTTTCGACTGTTTTCACAACATCTTTTTTTGATTCTTCAACAAGTTCCTCTAAACCTGTTTTCAGCGTTTCCTGGAACTTTTCTGTTGCTTCCTCAATCTTCTTATCAAACTCCTCATCAATTTCTATTTTTGAACGGCCTGTTTCATCACAGGTCTGTAAAGCATCTTTTCTCTGCTGTTCAATCATATTTTTATCGATATTGAAATTTGTATATGTTTTATCAATAAGATTATCAGCAGCACTGTTCATTTTTGATTCCAGTTTACGTTTATCAGACGGTTTCATCTCCGAGCCATATGTGCTTTTTGCGTCTGCAATGATACTTGACGTCATTTGGCTATGCATATCTGCTTTTAACTTATTGATAGCTGATGTAGCCTTGTCAGGTGCGTCAATAATTGTCGCTACGGTAGAAGCCACATCTTCTGCAGATCCAAAGATTTTATCTCCGAAAACATCATTCGTAACACCGATTATAATATCATCCGGTATATCAACTTCTCCTTCATCATTCAGTGATAAGTCGTTCTTCACCTCTTCTGAAAAATTCACTTTATTTTTTGGTTCATCTACAGGTTCAAAGTTTGAAATAATATCAAGAACAGCCTGTGGTGCACCAAACACCTGTGAAATATTCTGGAACAGGAAGTTGCTCATAAATCCTCTGCGGACAACTTCAACTGAACGGATTTTTCTCGGTATTGTCAAGACTTTTTCCGCATCCAGTTCAATCAGTTCACCATTTTCGTCCTCACCGATTACCGGGAAGAAATTCAGCAGTTCTTTGATATGTCCTTTGCGCGTTTCCAAATCGCCTTTACCTGCAGAAGTGTCTGCACATAAATCATTTGCAAATTCTTCAAAAATAGTCAGGGTCCTCGCAGGATCAAAATCAAATACATATGCATTTTCTTTTCTTGCATAGCCGGAACCAACCTTAAACAAACAAGGATTCTGAGCACGGAAGGCTGCCTGCATATACAATGCCGGGCTTTTCACATTGCTTAGCATTAATACAGCTGTCCATTCCGGAATCGTAATCCCTGTAGTCAGCTGCCCTACTGATAACGTAATAGTCTTATCGTACTGACTGATTGCCTCCACGACCTTGTCATATGATTTCTTAGTCTCCTCGTCATCGTCCATTTTGCCGTCTCCGGCAGCAAGAATCACTTTGTAGTCTTTAAAGACAGTATGGTTTTTTAGTTTATTGGCTAATGCTTTTGCACTATCTACTCTGTCCAGCAGCCAGAATGTATGCTTAAGCTCATTCCTCAACTCCGGTGTCGAAAACGGATATTTTTCCTGCAGCGTCATTGCATCCAGAAATCTGTCAACAGAAATATCGTACTTGAATTTTCCATTATTCGTAGTGAAAAATTCATTTAAATCAAAAGCATACTCTTCTGTTTCGCCATTGATTTCAATTCCCTGCTGTAATTCCTCCTTTATGATCTCTGACATCTGATAAGTGAACAGGTTCAGTTTCGGCAGCGCGGCATATGGGTTTTCCTCCTCAGAAGACACGTCCCAGTCACGTTTTGCTGCCTGTTCATCAGCATATGTCCAGTTATAGATTGCATCATCATCGAACTTGTTATTTGCCAATGCCTTAAACGGTGTCCCTGACAGATGCAGTGTGAAGCTTCTTTTTATGTGGTCAAATGCAACATCTGTTTTGTATGTATCAACACCTTCATGCGCTTCGTCTACAACAAGCACATCCCAGTTCATTTTAACAACTTCACGCAGCTTATCGATTCCATCTGCACTAAAGTATTTTGAACCTTTCATATCCTGCAGACTTACAAATTCAATACACTTGCTTTCCTTATCCGCTGCAATATCAAGATACTTGCTTCTTGATACCACGCAAGGCCTGTTTTTCAATGCATCAACTTCGCTAACAAACAAATATCCAGATTCTGTTCCTAAAAACTTCATATAGTCTTCGTACCAGCTGTTAGCAATAGCAGGTCTGTTGGTTACAATCAGCACATTATTTGCACCTGCTGCCTTGCAGAAATCATATACAGCCAATGTCTTGCCAAAGCGCGGCTTGGCATTCCATAAAAATTCACCTTGTTCATGGTTATTCCTGTACTCAAGAGTCCGGGCAACTGCATCTGCCTGCTCTGCACGCAGTTTGTACGGAATAACATTTAAGCTATTTAAAATTCCATGGCTTGCTCTGAACTCATAGAATTTATTTTTTGATTCCTGCCCTGTTATATGAAACCATTCATTGTTTTTGCCTGCTTCCTGCTCAACACCTGACTGCCTAAGGTAAACATGAAAATCCTTATCAGTAAACCTCTTGCCGGTACCATCATCGAAAACCGCATTGCCTTTCCATTCCAGATTCCATTTTACATCAGCAGTCTGCGTCTGCTGCCTGATGCGAGTTTCAACATCCTGCTCTGTATACCCTATCTTTGTCCAACCATTATGCCTTGCTATTTCAGGAGTGGTATACGCATAAATCATCGGCGTAACATTCTTCGCCGTATTGATATTAGGCTTTTTCATTTATTCCATCTCCTTTACATTAGTTTCGATAAAGTCAATTTCTTCATCCGAAAGATTATATTTCTTATACAGTTGCTTATCAATATCAGCTATAGACTGCGACCAGTCAATATCCGATGATGAAGTGAAATCTTGGAGTGGGATCATCCTCCAAACAGGTTTATTACCATTTTGTGTCACTTTTAAAATGCCAAGTAAAGTTCTTGTGAATTTTGTACTAATATACTTTTTCACAGCATTTGCTTCATCGTAGGTGGAAAATTTCCCGATGCTAATAAACGTTTCGGTATTTCCCACATTAGGTTCTTCAATTACAACTCCACCAATAATTTCACCAAATGTTCCATTACCATTTGCTTGTGGCACCAACACTTTATAATACCCCAAATTTTCTACATCATTTACATATCTTTTCTTTATATATTTATATATTCTTTGATTGTTATAGCGCCCTAGGATTTTAACATATTCATCACCATCATTTGGCATTTCATCATCAAATATTTCTGGCAATCTATCAAAAATATTTGATGCCATATCATATGCATGCCCTCTACTCAATTTTTTAATGGCATCTGGAAAATCCAAATGCATATTGTCTGTCAAACGATACGCAGTCCTTGAAAATACAATACTCATCAAACTCACAAAATCCTTTGATGAAGAAACCTTTTGCGCAACAGTATTTACCTCTGAAAATTGAGCAAATGCCCCTATTGCACCAAATCTTTTGTTGTTATCATAATACGTAATAGCAATTCCTCCCTTTATCGGAACGGACAATCCTGGAAACACCTTGTCGCTATTAGGT
>CAVJEY010000020.1:0-2778 GCA_963648745.1 Christensenellaceae bacterium Phil1 | reverse complement strand
CGTATTCCAAGACTTTAAAATGCTCATCATTAAGCATCTTTTCATTCCACGCTTTTGGGGTGCTTCCTGCATTAAATAAAAATCTTGCCGGGTGAATCATTTCAACTTTGTCTGCTATCTCATTTGCAGCATCCATAAACAAATTATACACAGGTGGAGCATAATTCTTCGAAGAACTTTCAATATCCGTCGATTCTTGCTCTTGCTGATATGGTGGATTCCCTATAACAAAATCAAATTTCATAACTTTAACCTTTCCTCATACTTTTATATGTTATCTCTTTATCTTCACGCCAATCATATATCGTACAATCTATGTACTTTTTTTCTTCCTTGTTCCCGATATTATCCACCTCAAACAAACCTATCTGGTGTACCGGTTCATACTCACCTGTAAACGGTACCACACCATGAATTCCATCCATTTGCCAAATGTTCCAGCTAATAATTCTGGCAACACGTTTCAGTTCTGAATATGTTGGTTCTACTCCCCATCTGTCGCGCAAATACTCACAGAATGTTTCAAGCAGATTGATTCGTGCAATCAAAAGGTTGTCACCCTGATACTCATACCCGTATACACTTTCAAATGCGCGATAGACCCATTGATGCCATGTCTTCCGTGTTTGTGTGTTTTCATTTACAACACGCAGTTTTCTGTCCAAAATCCCAATTCTTTTTTGAATAGGAATTACTTCACCTGTCGCCGCATCATAACGTGATACAAGGTATGGAGCCTCACCACAGGTAATCTCCAGTCGTTTAGAATCTACATAATCTTTCCATGATCTTGTTCCCGTAAACTCAATCCTGCCTTCTGTTGGGGTCCAGTGCTGTCCATTCTCTGTGTTAAATACATTGGCGCAATCAAACCACTCTGTATCACAGTGATTATTCATCTTGTTACAAATCCACGATGGAGTAAACACTTCCGCTTTTTTACGTGTACGAATGTTTTGCTCTTCCATACTTTTTGATACACGCGGTCTGATATCTACTGAATCATCTAACAGTAGCTTGGCTGTTAGAGGGGTTGTAAACTCAATGTTGTCATACGCATCTGTCGCAAATATAATGTTTTGTCCGGTGCTTCTGTCTTTTAACAGTGTCTTTAATACTGATTTTATATTAGATTCTGTTAAATCAATCAATTTAACCAAATATGTTCTCCTTATCTGTCGTTGCTTTTAATTTTTAATGGGGGGCGACTCTACTTATCAATCATTAAACTTACAAATCCGACCAAATATTCTTTTCTTCTTCATATAGTTTCAGTGGGATATCCCCTTTTATTCCGAAGAAGCTATAGATACTTTCTATTAGAATTACTATTAAATCCGCAATACTTTGCGTATAGTAATGATTATTGTCTGCTTTAGGATATGCATCAATATAGGCTCCGTATTGGTTCTCACATATTTTTAACATAATATCTGAGAGATCGCTATGGACCTTGGAGCATAAAACAGGGTACATATAATTATGATATTGTTCCATATCTGCAAAAACCGCAAGATCCCTTAATGAGTATTTTCCCTTTTTGTCTTTTATTTTCGCTATGTTATGAATAACACCAAGCAATTTTTCCTTTTCAATTTCAAGCTGGCTTTCCATATCATCCAGCATACTGTTTTCAACGTTTGCAGTTTCAGTATCCTGCTTTCTAACAGACTTTATTTTTTGCAACTTTTCTGCAACTCCATTTAACATTATTATTGGATATATATTCTCATCCATTGCACACTTTATGTTCACTATCCTCTCAAATATACCCCTCAGTAATGCAATCGCATCGTCTTGCAATCCGGACTCCAAAAGAAGAACTACGGCTTGAAATGTTTTATGCACTGTAATGAAATTCGCTAATATAAAAGCTTCTGCGCCCTCTTTATTAACTCTGCTATCAAGTAATATTTCAAGCTTTATTAATTCATCATTGAGCTTGTATAAAAAATCGAATTCTTCTTTATATTGTTCATGAATAGCTTTAACTACTTTTGCATTTGTCACTTTATCTAAAACCCAGTCTTGATAATTGTTTTCTTTCAATTGGAATTCCCTTCCTTATCCTAGTTATTTACCGTATTTTTATGCTGTTACCTTACTTGCACTACTGATGAATACCAACACTTTTAACAATGTAATTTGTCAAAAACATTATACCATTATCCAACAATTTTCACAATTTAATTGTGTTTTCAACGCGTCAAAAATCACCGTTTTCCAGTAATTTTACTATCCTTTTGCATTCCTTGCCAAATACCCTTATTTTAAAATAACCCGATTAATGAAGAAGCCCGGTTGAAAACCGGGTTTCTTTCGTTATTCAAGTGCTTTCTTTTCGGGGATTTTCCCTAACTCCACACAAACTTAATCCCTTCCTTGTTCTGTAAATAGCAATTCACTATCTTTATTTTTACCATACGGATCCATCTTGCTCAATACATTTATGTATTCTAAACGATAATCCCAAGTGCATTTCCATAAAGGGTCAGGTTTAACAGCCATAATATTTTATCTTCGGCATCATATGGCTTCCAGCCCGAAAGCTGTTCATTCACTGGCATAGTAATCACAGCTTCTCTATCTTCTCTTTAGAAAGCCCTGAAACCTTGACTACGGTATTTATATCAATGCCTTCATCCTTCATGGCTTTCGCCATCTCAATCTTCTCTGCTGCTCTGCCGGAAGCCTCGCCTTCTGCAAGTCCTTCAGCTTTACCCTTTTTCTTTTCTTCTTTCAGATAATAGTTAAATGTCATATGCTTTGTCCTCCACT
>CAVJEY010000019.1:17987-18699 GCA_963648745.1 Christensenellaceae bacterium Phil1 | reverse complement strand
TATTCTCACCCCTTCACTGTCAATGTTTCTGTAATAAGGGAGCACTTCCTTGTATTCTTCAAAGTCTTTAAGAGGTATGCAGGAAATATTGACAACAACATCATATTCAAAGCTTGCATTGCTCATAATTTCAACCAGTCCCTTACGATACTTCCGAAGCAGTTCTCTGCTGCTGTCAACAATCACAGCAATATCAATATCAGACTCTTCATCAAAATCACCTCTTGCATATGACCCGTAAAGTATTACTTCCGACAAATCAGACTTTATAACCTCTTCAATATTAAAGCGTAATTTCTTTAACAATTCATTCAGCAGCTTTGCAGACATTCCGGCTACCTCCTCTCTTTTCTTTATTATATGTTTTTCATCAGTAAATAACAAGCAGGCTTTGTAAGGCAAAGACACCCCGTTTCCAGAGTGCCTTTACCATTTTTGTGTTATTTATATTTTAAGGTATCACATAGACTATATGTGACTTGCAACTTCGAATGCATCCCATATTCCGTACATTATATTTGATACTTTCTTTGCATCTCCCAGAAGATACAGCTCAGGGATTTCAAATTCAAGTTCTTTATACAGATCTTTGTTCTCACTGTAGCCAACAGCAAGTACAACTGAGTCGCATTCAAGTGTTTCAGTTCTACCGTTTACATCTATGGTTAATATTTTTCCGTCATATCCAGTTGCCTTTGCGGAAGCCTTAACC
>CAVJEY010000019.1:0-17977 GCA_963648745.1 Christensenellaceae bacterium Phil1 | reverse complement strand
CCTCTACGCCTTTGAACGGTATCAGGCGCTCCAGCATCTCACTGTTTGCGTGACACAGGGGTCCGTTTACCGCAAGGATTTTATCCATTGCCTCTATTATTGTGACTTCTTTGCCCTTTTCCGCAAGCCATAATGCGGTTTCGCAGCCGACAAGTCCGCCGCCTATAACCGCAACTTTCCTGCCCGGATCTTTCTTGTTCATAAGAACCTGTTCTGCCGTAAATACCTTGCTGTCATCACCAAGTTTAAACACCTTAGGCACAGAGCCGGTTGCAATAATTACCGCATCTGCATCAGAGCCGAGTATTTCATCTTTTGTAATTGCCCTGTTCAGGTAAACCGGCACACCCAGTTCTTCCAGTGTGTGCGCATACCAGTCAGCAAGAGCTATATCGTCCTCTTTAAAATCAGGAGCTCCTCCCGGAAGCAGATTGCCTCCAAGTCTTGAACCCTTCTCATAAACCTCTGGCTTATGTCCTCTCAGGGCAAGTACTCTTGCAGCCTCACAGCCTGAAACTCCGCCGCCTATAATCATAACCTTCTTTGCTACGGCAGCCGGTCTAAGTTCGGTTGCTCTTTCTCTGCAGGTCTGAGGATTTACGGCGCAGTTTAGCATAGAGTACTCCTGAATTCTGCCCATACAGCCTTCGTGGCAGGATATACACGGCCTTATATCCGCTACCTTTCCCGCTCTCAGCTTGTTTACATAATCAGGGTCGGCAAGAAGAGGTCTGCCAAGGCTTATCATATCCGTAGTTCCGTCAAGAACAGCTTCAAGAGCCATATCAGGATTGTCCATTCTTCCCGCACATATAACCGGGACGTCTACTGTCTCTTTCATCAGCTTTGCAAAAGGTCTGTATAAACCTTTTGCCTGATACATAGGCGGATGCGACCACCACCATGAGTCGTATGATCCTACATCTGTATCAAGCGCATCATAGCCGTATTCTACAAGAAGCTTTGCAGCCTCAATTCCTTCTTCGACATCTCTGCCTTTTTCCACAAATTCTTCTCCCGGAAGCGCGCCCTCTCTGAAGTCCTTAATAAAGCTTTTAGGACTGTATCTCAGGGTTACAGGGAAGTCCTCCCCGCAGGTTTTCTTGATTTCCTCTACAATCTCTCTTGCAAATCTTAACCTGTTTTCAAGGCTTCCTCCATATTCATCGGTTCTCTGGTTAAACAGCGCGATTGCAAACTGGTCTATAAGGTAGCCTTCGTGCACGGCGTGAATCTGCACACCGTCAAAGCCTGCGCGTTTTGCATTGTATGCTCCTTTGCCAAACTGCTCCACTATGTAGTGAATTTCATCAGCAGTCAGCGCTCTGCATGTTTTTTCAAGCCACCTGTGCTTTATAGGTGAAGGGGCAACAGGCGGAAATTCACCGAGATTTGTAGGTATTGTAACTCTGCCGAAGCCCCCGGACATCTGCAGAAATACTTTGGCATTATATGCGTGAATCCGCTCTGTCATTTCTCTTGCAGTTCTGATAAACTGTACAGGATTGTTTGTAGGGCACGGACAGTTAGGCATACCGTGTTCTTCAACTTTATTGTCTACAAAGGAAACACCTGTAATAATCAGGCCTATACCGCCTGCAGCGCGTCTTGTGTAATAATCTATTCCTCTCTGGTTAAAGCCGCCCTCTGCATCTGCAAGACCCAGAGGACCCATAGGCGCCATTGCAAATCTGTTTTTTATTGTACAGCCTGCAATCTTTACCGGTGTGAAAAGTTCTTTATATTTAAAATCCATATTCCCTATTCCTTATTTTTTAATACAAATTAATTCTTTTCCAATTTATTATTCATAATCCTTGTAATTATTGAACCTATTATGAATAGTCCTGTTGTTGCATATAAAACACCCATTATAAGATTATATGCATTTTCACTGCCATAGGCTTCCACATAGTATGCTGCGTCCTCATAATATGGGAACCAAATGCAGCCGATTATACCCAGTATCGCCATAACCATATATAATATGCTGAAATTTTTTAAATCACCATACTGCATATGGGTTCTCTTATTCTCAGGATATTTCTCAGGGTCTTTTTTACTAAGGCCTCCAAATTTCCATCTGAGGAAATAGTATGCAACAGGTCCCAGCAGAACTGCTACAGCTCCTCCTACATAATAGTCTACACCGTTTATGAACAGGGCTACAAAGATAATGAACAGCCCAGCTCCTGATATCAGGTATGCTCCGATTCTGCCACCCGGCATTTTAATAGGTCTCTCCATTTCAGGGTGTGTTTTTCTCATTCTCAGAGTAGTAATAAAAATCACACCATAAACCAGCAGACATAAAGTCACATCAATAAGTACAATTGCCACAAAGGAAAGCTGGCAAAGGATAAGGTCTATTGCTCCCATTAAAAGCACCGGAAGAACCGGAATGCCGTTCTTATTACATTTTGTAAGCGCTTTTGGTGCTGTACCGTCGGCAGCCATAACAAAGAACACTCTTGAGCCTGTTGATATATATGCATTGTAAATTGACAGAGATGCTATAATTGCAACGAAAACAAAGGCAGCTTTAAGTGCCGGCGATACTAAAGCAAGCACATCACCATAGGATACGCCTTCTGTTCCCCATGCATCCCAAGGACCAACTGCTGATAAAGATGCAAGTGTAGGAAGCATATATGTAATTATTACTACAGGCAGAGCTATAAGTATGCCTTTTCCCATTGTTTTAGGGTTTTCCAATTCTCCTGATATTGTTGTAACCGAAGCAAATCCTGAATACATCCACATTCCGATAGCAAGACCTACGCCAAGACTTTCAATCAGAGATTGTCCCTCCGGCATAAAAGGCTTTACAGGATTTGTATCACCATATATAAAGCCTACTACGGTTACGCCTCCAAAAGCTAAAACCACAAGAATTGACAATACTGTACTTAAAATTCCTATCTCTTTGATACCTCTAAGATTAAATAAAGTAAAGCCTATTATAAGCGCTGCTTTTACAATATACTGAACAACTCCGCTCATAGGTATAACGGATGCTAAATAGCCAACGCTTAGAACCAGAGTACCTGCGTGGCAAAGGTACACGTTCAGAACTCGCCACCAGCCTATCTGAAATCCCCAGAACTCACCCAGCCCCTGCTGTGCCCAATAGTAAAAGCCTCCCTCTTCAGGCATAGCCGAAGCAAGCTCTGCCGAACAGAAAGCCTGAGGCAGTGACCAAAACAAAGGTATAACCAGTAATAAGACAACTGCAAGTCCCGGGCCTGTCGCCGGAATCATATCCTCAATTCCATAGGCTCCCGCAGCGCATAAACAATATACCATTGCAATAATATAAAAAATGCTGACGTTTCTTCTTTTAATGCCATGTTCTTCATATTTATTACTCATTTTCTTCTCCTGTTTTATTAATAAATTTCTCCTATGCCCTTTATTATTTCCACAAAAGCTTCTCCGACAGGAACAAGCTGGTCTTTCGGAACCATATCAGGTTTATCCATCGGATGAAACAGATACATTTGAGGGCTTAGTATACTTACTATAGGTATTCCTGCAATATGAGAATAATAAGCATCTGAAATCACTTCATCCTGCTGAAACTCATACAAACCGCTTTCCGGCTGCTGATAAGGCTTTACCGGCATTATTATAGTTCTTTTAATACTGTTTTCAGCAACTGCCTTTTCCACAAGCTTTACGAGTTTCTCATCGTCACTCACATAAAGAAGTCTGATTTCCGGGTATTCATTTACAATCGGCCTGTTATTCTCATCAATACCAACATCCTTGCCTATATGTTCAATCACTACATTTGCCAATATTTTTCTTGTTCCTTGAGAAAGCTTTTTGACAAAGTTTCTGTGCCCTGCATAGTCTGTATAGTGACCGTCAAGACCTGCAAATATCAATGTCTTTTCTCGCTTCTCGTTTGGAATACACGAAAAATATTTTGCCAGAGCAAGCACTTCGGACATACCGGAGGCATCCTGAACAGCACCTGAAAAGACTGCATCGTGATGAGAATGGACTACAATAGCATCTGCGGATTTTCCGGGAAGAATTCCAAATACATTCCTTGCCTTTCCCTTATAATAACGTGCCTTTGCATACATTGTCGCCGTATTGTTGTTTTTTCCAAGATGCTTTTTTATTTCATCTGCTGCAGTTACACCAATCCATATTCCCGGTATTTCAAACCTGCTGCAGCCTAAAGCCTCCCCGATTTCTGTATAATCTTCGCTCCACAGAATTCCGTCTTCAAAATAGTCATTCAGTATTCCTACAAAGCCTGCCGCACCTTTTTTCTGTGCAATTATATAATTATATGGCCAGGTGTTTGGACTGTACGAATCCGTTTTTCGTACTTTTGTTCTTTCCTCAGCATCAGGATCATATACTATAGCCTGTCCACTGCACCAGTCTTTTGCATAGCTGTCCTCATCCATATCAAACCACGGACAGTCACACATTACTATTTTTCCTTTTACGTCTATATCTTCAAAGTCTTCCTCTCTTCCCTCTCCAAGATATATAAACGGACAGTCCCGGTACTCTTCATCTGTTTCAAAATCACCATATTCATCTTTATGAAATGTTCCGTTAATCATAAATCCGGAATAGTTTTTATCATTAACGAACAGCTGAGCATCTTCCATATCAAGACACAGTCCATCGATTTCTTCTATTTCGACCTGCTCCAGTCCTATATCCTCAAACTGCTCTTTTATATATTCTGCTGATTTTAATCCTTCCTCAGTACCTGTACGTCTATGCGGCAGAGAGCTTAATGCCTGTATCCAGCTAAAAATCTCATCTTCAGAAGGGAACCTCACCTCATTATTGTCATATTCTTTATTTGCCAAATGTTTTAATCTCCTTTCATCGAATTATAGATATCTATAATTTAATAATATTCAAAAAACATATTTTTTGGCTTACTATTTTAATCTCAATATATTTACTTTTTAATATATATTGTATATAATTTTAACGTCTAATATATATAATTATAATCAAGAGGAAATATAAGATGAAATTTAATGAGAAAATAGGTTTTAAAACAAGTGCAGGCATACAGGCCTCTGTCGAAAGCTATATGTATTATCCCTTTCATCTTCACGATACATATATAGAAATAATCTGTGTTCTCAAAGGCTCCGTAAACATCTATGACTCTGCAGTATGTTATAAATTAAAAGAAAACGAAATACATATACTGAACGCCAAGGATCCGCACAAAATCATTTCTGACAATCCTGAAACGCTTTTACTTATAGTACATATTGATAAAGAGGTTTATGCTGATATCTATCCGAAATTAAAGCTTGGATACTTTACCGCGTATTCCAGAGATGCAAACGGATATATTCTTTCGGAAATGAAATATTTCAGATTTCTTTTGGCTTCTGTTTATCTCGAATACATAGAAAAAGCACCTTCGGAGTTTAAACTTGATGCTCTGGCAAAAGAAATAATAGGGCTTCTTTTTGACGAGTTTCACGATTATGCATACACATTGTCTGCTTCCGGCGGATATAACATAGTAAGAAGAAAATACGACGGTAGAGATTATGACGAGTTTTATCGGGCATACCGCATAGCAGATTATATAGAAACATATTTCAAGGATCCCATAACCCTTTCGGAAATTGCAAAGGATGAGTTTTTAAGTGTGCCTTATTTATCTAAATATATAAAAGACAATTTAGGGGTTACTTTCTCTGATTTATTATCTATTGCCCGAGTTTCTGAAGCAGAAAGACTGCTCAGCCTTACGAATAAGACCATTGAACAAATTGCCCTGGATGTTGGATTTGCAAATCGTGCGCATTTATTCCAGCATTTCAGCAAATGGTTTTCAAAATCACCTTCCGCCTATCGCAGGGAGGTTCTTAATGACCTTGGTGATAATGTTGCAATAAGACTTGGTAACGTAGATAAAAATATTGCCCTGGATATAATCCACTCATTCCTTTAATAAATCCCGTACATCAGAACAGCATTGCAAAGCAAAGACACCCCGTCAGGAGTGCCTTTACCATTTTTGTGTTATTTATATTTTAAGGTATCACACAGGCTATATATTTCTTGCAACTTCATATGCATCCCAGATTGCATACATAATATTGCTGACCTTACCCGCATCGCCCAGAAGATGAGCATACGGGATTTCTCTGCGTATTTCATCATAAAGCTCTTTCTTGGAATCATATCCGACAGCACAGATTGCCGAATCTGCTTTAATAACTTCAACGCCTTCAGGAGTCTTTACAGAATATCCTTCCGGTGTTTTTTCCGTAACAGTACTTCCTGCAAGTATATTAATATTATTGAATGCCAGCAGATCTTTGAGCATATCCGTATTGGCTGAACAGAGAGGTCCTCCGACTTTGAGTATTTCAGGCTGCAGCTCAACAATTGTAACATCTACACCCTTTTCCTCCTTGAGCCATAAAGCTGTTTCACAGCCCACAAGTCCTCCGCCTATAACTATTGCGGATTTTCCGGCATCTGCTTTTCCTGTAAGAACATCCTCTGCCGGCAGCAGCTCGGCTCCTGCAATATTCAGAGCCTTAGGCTTTGACCCTGTAGCTATGATTATTTCATCTGCATCAGAAGCTTTAAGGGCCTCCGCCGTAACCTCGGTTCCCAGTTTAATTTCAACATCTGCTTTTTTCAATTGTCTTTCATACCATTTTATTAATGCATGATCATCTTCTTTAAATGCCGGTACTCCTCCCGGAATCAGATTTCCGCCCAGAGCTTCTGTCTTTTCTATCAAGGTAACCTTGTGACCGCGCTCTGCTGCAACTCTTGCGGCTTCCATTCCTGCAACACCTCCGCCTGCTACTAAAACCTTTTTTGATTTAAGCGCAGGACAAAGCCCGTACTCAGCTTCTCTTCCGCAGGCAGGATTTACCGCACAGTTCACCTGTGCATACGCTGCAAGTCTTCCCATGCATCCCTCCTGGCAAGACAGGCAAGGTCGTATATCTTCTGTCTGATCTCTCATAATCTTATTTGGAATATCAGGATCTGCAAGAGATGGTCTTCCTAAGGAAATTATATCTGTCTGACCCTTTTCTATTGCCTCTGCCGCCATATCAGGATCTTCCATTCTTCCCGATGTCATTACAGGCACATCTACAGCAGTTTTAAGTATTTCATTGAAAGGCAGATACATTCCCTTTTCAAAATACATAGGCGGGTGATTCCAGTACCACGAATCATATGTTCCCACATCCGCATTGAGTGCATCATATCCTGCCTCTACAAGTATTCTTGCAGCCTCCTTGCCTTCTTCTATATCTCTGCCTGCTTCTACGAAGTCTTCTCCCGGCAGGCCTCCTTTTCTCCAGTCCTTAGTAAAGCTCTTAAGGCTGAATCTCAGCGAAACAGGGAAATCCTCTCCGCATTCCGCTTTTATTGCTTTTACGATTTCACAGGCAAATCTCAGACGGTTTTCCAAAGAGCCGCCGTATTCATCAGTTCTGTGGTTATAGAAGGATATTGCAAACTGGTCTATCAGATATCCTTCATGAACCGCATGAATTTCCACTCCGTCAAATCCGGCTTTTTTGCATACAGCTGCAGCTTCTGCAAATTTGTCTATGTATGTATGAATTTCATCAACTGTAAGCTCCGTACAGGTAACACCGTCTAAAAATCTATGCGGTATAGGTGACGGCGCAACTGCCGTGCGTCCTACGATGCTTGGAATAGATACTCTTCCGAAGCCTCCTGACAGCTGTGAAAAAATCTTTGCCCCATAGGCATGTACTCTTTCAGTCATAGGCTTTGCTGTCTTGATAAAGTTCAGCGGATTTATAGTCGGACAAGGCATAGACGGCATAACACATTTTTCTATATCATTTTCAACATATGTAACACCTGTAATAATCAGACCTATTCCTCCTGCAGCTCTTCTTACATAGTATTCTATACCTTTCTGATTATAGCACCCCTGCTCATCGCAAAAGCCGCCGGGACCCATAGGCGCCATTGCAAATCTGTTTTTAATTTCACATTTTCCTATCTTTATCGGTTCAAACAGAATTTTATGTTTTTCTTTCATAGCTTTTCTCCTTTTACTGCTTTACAGTCTGTCTCTGAGGATTTCTCCCTCAAACATTACTGTATCACATTTTATTTCTTTAATTTTATTAGCAGGAACTCTGAAAATATTGTCACTTAATATGCAGAGATTTGCTTTTTTCCCTGCTTCAAGACTTCCTGCTTTATGGGCTATGCCCATTTCAACAGCATTATTTATAGTGTATCCATACAGCAGATCCTCCAATGCTATACATTCTTCTGCCGGTTCACGCTGCTTATCTCCCACAAAGATTTCATCCATTCTTCTATGCGCGACTTCCATACCATAAAACGGGTTTGCGATTTCAAAGCCGCCTTCATCTGTAATGTCCGATGAAAAACATACCATTGCACCCGACCTGATAATTTCATTATATGAGTAAAGTGATTTGAATTTTTCTTCCCCCATATATTTTTCGGCGCCCTGTCCGAATATGCCACTGCACCAGCCCGGATTTACATTTACCGTTATACCAAGAGCTCCCGCGCGTTTTCTGTCATCCGGATGCGTCAGTTCGCAATGCATCAGGCATATAATGCTTCTGAATTCTCTGCCGGCTGCGTTTTCTTTCCTTTCGGCGGCTTCTTTTGCATTAAGCGCAGTCCTGAAAGCACGATCACCGACAAGATGTATCTGCATATTAATGCCTTCCTGATTTATACGCTCAAAAATGTGAGTCAGCTCTTCCTCTGAAAAATTCAGTGTGCCATAATTACCGGGCTCGCACAGGAATTCATCTAAGGCCGCATATGTTCCCAGCTCCAGCGTGCCGTCCAGAAAAATTTTTATACTGTTTATATAAATGTATTCACTCCGGTACTTTCTCTGCCAGTCTTTAACTCTGCCGATTACCTCTTCCAGTTCCTCTGCCTTTTTCATCATAGGCATACAGTGTACATACTGCTTAAGCCTGCCCTGTTTTTCCAGTTCTGAGAGACCCTGAAGTATAAGTTCTGATTCGGTAAAGCCCTCGTGGAGACCTGTAATTCCATAATCCGTAACTCTGCCTATAAAATCTGCCAGCAGCTCAGGATCATTTTCTTTTGGCGGCCACCAACCCAGGTTCTCGTACATTTTATCAATATCACCGTTAAACTCATGAGCGTGTTCCAGAATTATTCCCGTCGGAGTATTATCTTCAAACCGCTCATAGTTCATAGAGGTTGTATTGTCATACGGTGTATTTTTATCAACTTCCATCAGCTCCAGCATCCTGCTGTTTACAATTGAACGGTGAAAATTAACGTCCATAACCAGAACAGGCCGGTCTGATACATACTTGTCCATAAGATATCTGTTCACGCCTTCTGCATCAATACACTCGGAAGGACAGGAGTAAGAATTAATGAAAGGCACTTCTTCTTTCGGGTGCTCATTGGCGTAGTCTCTCACAACCTCCATTAATTCTTCAAAGGTTTTAAACTGCCTTCTGTGAAACCATAAAAGCTGCATACTCAACGCTGTTGATGTTATGTGCATATGGCTGTCAATAAATGCAGGAATAATCATTTTACCTCCCGCATCCACGATATCCGCATCACCGGAAAGCTCTTCCGCGGAATTTAAGCCTCCGGCAAATTCTATTTTGTCTCCATCTATAAGCAGGCTTTCAACCCATGGGTTATTCCTGTCTGATGTCCATATTTCAGCATTTTTTATAAGTGTTTTCTTTTTCATCAGAGCCTCCTATAAGCATTTCATAATCATATAGATATATGCCCGCAGCACTTTTTCCAGCGAAGGCTTATGTATCTTATCAATTGTATCGGTATTGTGGAAAAGATACATAGGCGCCGAAAGCAGGCTTATCACCGGAATTCCTGCCGCATTAAAATCATATGCATCAGAGCAGACGTCATCATTTGTATATGCGCCTGCAGATTTTGTTCTTATCGGGAAAAGCACTGTTTTTTCCAGCCCGAATTTTTCTACGGCTTCTTTTGCCAGATCAAACAGTCCGCCGGTATCTGTAATATACATCAGTCTGGTTTCATTTTCGCCGGTCATAACAATATTATTTTCCCTGCCAAGATCCATCTCCTCCGCTATATGCTCTATACAGAAATCAAGTATAATATTTTCACTATTCTTTTTCCTGTTTTCAAGAAATCCCACATGTCCTTCATAATCAGTATAATGTGAGTCTGTAGATACAAACATCAGTGTTTTTTCCGGTACAATGTTATTCCTATTAAAGAAATCTGCAATTCCGAAAACAATGGACATACCGCTGGCATCCTGCACCGCACCCTCACATACTGCATCATGATGAGAGTGCACTGTAATAATATCTGATGATCTGCCTTTGATTTCTCCCATTACAACCAGTGCGTCCTTTTCTTCAAAAGAAGTCTTGAGATGAATCGTTGCTTTTGTATCACCTGCAATCACAGCCTGCTTAATAATCTCTCCGTCTTTATGTGATACCCATACGCCCGGGATTTCCATATAGCCGTCTATATCGACAATGTCAATATAGTCTTCATGGTAATAATTGCAGTCCATAAAATTATGGAGTATGCCGATGAAGCCTGCCGCGCCCATTTCCATTGCAGCCAGATAATTATATGGCCAGTTGTTTGGAGTATATATGTCATATTTCCGAAGTGGTTTATCGGTTTTCCCCTTGGGGTCATACATTACTGCTCCATCTATCCATTTCAGAAAATCATGCGGGTGCTGAGGTTTGAAGTAAACATCGCACAGTACAATTTTTCCTTTTACATCAAGGTTTCTGAAATCTGAGGCTTCTCCTTTGCCCGCATATACAATCTCCACGTCTGAAAGAAACGAGTCAAAAGTACCGGTCTTAGCTCTTCGGTTACTTCCATTGATAAAAAAGCTTTCCATCTTACTGCCGCCGACGGTCAGTTGATAAATGCTGTATTCAGGGCACACCGAAGGGATTTTTTCTTCTTTTATATTTTCCAGTCCGATTTCTTTAAAAACTTCTATTACATATTCAGCCGAGGCCTTTCCTTCAGGTGTCCCCGTTTTTCTGTGCGGAAATTTTGTAAAGCATTTTATCCACGTCATCAGCTGATTTGTATCTGCCATTTTCAGTTTACTGAAATCAATAGTTTTTTCATTCATTAGCTTCATTACTTTTCCCTTTCAGCTTTTTACTTATATGTGCCGATTTTAGATCATTTCAATCAGCTCGTCAATCAGCTCTAAGGCTCCTTTTATTCCTGCAACTTCGCCCTTAATTACATCTTCTGCAAGTTTCATTTCTTTTTGCGCATAATTCTCAAGCATATCGGCTGCCCTGCTGTAATCCGGTGTTTCTTTGCCCATTTCCGCAAAAGTCACTTCTGCCGCATCACTCAGAGTATACCTGCTCAGATATTTTCCGTCTGCCCATGAATTTTGCGTTGTTGACTCTATCTTGTTTTTAATTTCTTCTGCCAGTTCAGGATTAAACATAAAGGAAATTCCCGCAAGATCTACAAACGGTAATATCTGCTGGCAGGCATCTAAAACCTGTCCTTTTCTGAACATCTCGGCAGCTCCCATAAGCGCACCTGCCTTGCTGCAGCACAGCTTGTGTCCTGTCATAAAGCATCCAAAGGTTGTTGAGGCCATAAACTCTGTTGAATCTATTACAGCCTTAACTGCTTTAAGCAGCTTTGCATTGAAAGCCTCTGCAGCCTGCTCTTTTCTCTCCGAATCGCTGTTGTATGCCGTAATCTTTGAATACAAGGCAGCGCCCTTTTCTTCCAGCTTTGCCAGTACAGATTTAAGCTCTGCCGTATCGCATCCGCATACTGCAAAAGTCTGCTCTTCCTCTTCTGTAAGTGCCATAGCTTTCGCTCTTGCAGACATATCAAGCTTCATAAGCGGCTGACTGTCGAGGAACACTCCCAAGGCTCCATACCAGAAAGTATTTGTTGCAAGTGCGTCAAGGCTGTAGGCATCCCAGTTATCTGCCGTGGAATGATCTCTGCCCATATAAGGGGATTCACCCAGATACATCTGTTCGCTTATTGCATCATTCATAATATACGGAATACCTTTTCTCATAAATACAGCACTGTCCGTCCAGGTTCCCAGCATATATAGTTCAGGATTTACTTCTTTTGCAACTTCATCAAATCCGGCAGCCTCCTGCGGCATTATTCCTGTGAATTCTCTATAAGCCGAGGACAGCTCATACCCCGAAATCGGTTTTAATACTTTCTGCGACATTGCCGTATATTCAAAGTTTATATTTGCATATACTTTTCCGTCAATTTCTTCTGCGTTCTTTGTAAGTATACCGTCAATACCTCTGAAATCAGGAGGAAATGCTTCAGCATTGCCAAGTTCATGGCTTCCGCTGAAAATAAACTGAATTGTTCTTTCAGGCTTATAGCCTATATCTGTCATGGCTTTGGCTATACCCAGCAGTGTGGTTACAGATGAAATATTGTCCTGCAGGCATCTGAAATAATGGTCAAGATGTCCTGTGTATATAAGCTTCTCATCTGTTTTTCCTTTTATTTCTCCGAGCACCTCCAAGGTTGTTCCCTCGTTTGGTCGATAGTCCACATCTGTATACAGTGTGATTTCCATTTCAGGATTTTTCCCCAGCTGCTCTATTAAAAGCTCTGCCGACTTCTGACTTATTGAAACTGCCGGTATTCTGCTCCACACAAGCGCAAAAGCTCTGATATCATCTTCGCTTACAATCTGCTGAACCGTATAGTATATAACAGCAAGCGCCCCTCTGTTGTATGCCTCCAGCACCTGATATGTAAGCAGCTCTCCCATGCCGCTGCCGATTAATACAATCTTTCCTTTTATATCGTTTGCTTCGAATGCTGATCTATCTCCCATTCCCAAGTCAACAAGCTTTGTAGTAATGCCTTCTTCCGGAGTTCCCGGTGAATTGTTTGAGTAAAGGCTTATTGGCGGAATATTCTCTGCTCCTGCTATTTTTACTAATCCATCATTGAACTGAAACCTGTCTGTCCTGACCGGGACAAGCTCCACTCTTTCAAGTCCTATATTTTCAAGCTCTTTTGCAATATATCTTGAGCCCTCGTTTTCTGCATCGCTTCCGCAGTTTTTTCCGCCGTATATTTTGTGATCTCCTATTGCAGAGTATTCTTTCATTATACGGTCCAGGAAATTTCTCATTTCTTCATGCTGGAAGATTTCTTTCATTTTTTCAATATTTTTTAGCATTTTTGTTTCCTCTGTTCTTTCAGTCAAATTATTTAACAACAGTTCTCTTGTAATACTTATTTACTGATTTTGCTGCAAGAAGTGATGTCCCTGCCCCAATAATACTTAACACTGCACATATTGTAAATACATATCCTGCACTGAACATCAGTCCCAACTGAGGTCCTATAATTCCCACAACCATTGTTGATATACCCAGAATTCCCATATTGACTCCCAGATATGACTGTCCATAGGATTCAGTAATAATTACAGGGCTCAAAGTGGTTATGCCGTTGTATGTAAGTCCCTGTATCATAACAGATATCGCAAAGAACCAGAAATTGTTCATTCCAAACGCCGTAAGTGCGAGCAGCATTGCGCCGTTAAATACCGCTGCAATTGCAGTTGTTCTGTATGGTCCGATTTTATCAGAAAGCAGGCCCAGTACAACGCCGCCGGCACAGGCGCCTATATTGAAAAGTGAAACAATCATTGCTGATTTCATTGCTGTTATTCCAAGCTCATTCTCTGAAATATACGCAGCATCTGCCGCTAGAACATTACCTATCATCTGAATAAGAATTATTGATATAAACAGTATATAGAATGACGGATGTCTGATAAGCTTTTTCCAGTTCATACCGAATACTTCTGTTTCCTCCTGCGCCGGAATTGCTTCATCCTCTGCAGTACCAGCCCCCGCTTTTGCCGCTGCCTCTGCTGCGATAGCATCGCCTACTTCAGGGACTCTCAAAAGTAAAGAACCGATTACCATAATAACCAGAGATGCAATACCCTGAAGAACCAGTGCAGTACCTGCTCCGAAAGAATCACACAGCATAACAGCTATAGGTGAAATTACAGCGACCCCTGCTGTAGCACTTCCGTAAAGCAGCCCTGTAACAAGACCCTTATGTTTAGGGAACTGAACATTTACTACAGATATAACACTTACAAATACACAATACTGTGCCAGAGCCGTTACTGCACCCTGTAAAATTACAAACAGCAGAACAGACTGGACAATTCCGCTAAGCGCAAGGCTCAGTCCATAGATAACAGATGAGATAATAAGTATTCTCCTGATTCCGAATTTCTGAGATAAAATTCCTCCGATAATAAATGCCGGGGAAACCATACACATTGCAACTGAATACGCCAGTACAATCTGCTGAGGATCCCAGCCTTTCTCTGTGCTGAGCGGTCCCATATATACGCTGAGGCAATATATATATCCTTCCACTATGCCAATGATCATCAAAATGATTACGCTTAAAATCTGCAGACTTTTTTTCTGTTTAATTGCTTCTACCATTTTTGACT
This sequence comes from Christensenellaceae bacterium Phil1, assembly GCA_963648745.1. GTDB lineage: Bacteria > Bacillota > Clostridia > Peptostreptococcales > Anaerovoracaceae > UMGS973. Next base: position 3,426 of record CAVJEY010000019.1, on the reverse strand, counting down.
CCTTCCTTAAAAAAATATTTATAAATTTTTACCGCTGCGCGGCATTTAAACAAGTCCGTCCCTACCCCTTTATTTTCGTTCCTTCAAAGAAAACAGACTCAACATCAATTTTATGCAGTTCTTCCGGCTTCACTTCAAACGGATTTTCTGAAAGTATAATAAAATCTGCTGATTTACCGGCTTCAAGCGATCCTGTTTTATCATCTATGTGAAGCTGCTTTGCGCTTCCCAATGTATATCCCTCTATAAGAGCCTGCAGCGGCAGGCGTTCTTCTTTCGGCGGGCATATGCTTTCCGGATATTTTTTCGGATTTAAAGGGTATTCGATATCTACCCTTGTATTCGCAATCTGTATTCCAAAGAACGGATAGCTGCGGTTTAATTCCTCATATGAAATAGTGTCTGATGACAATGCAACGGTTGCTCCCGAAAACATAAGCTCTTTGTAGCATCCCTGATTTATCCATCTGTCCATCCCCAGATATTCTATAGCAGAGTCGCCAAATACTCCTCCCATCCAGTGCGGAGTAAGATTTAATGTAATACCAAGCTGCGCCGGTCTTTTTGCATCTTTTTCATTTACCACTCCGCAATGAGCTATTACAACCTGTATTTCCCACCTGTTTTGTTTTTTAACCAGCTCCACTGCATCACAGATGTTTCTAAATGACCTGTCTCCGACTGTATGTATATGGACATCTATTCCTTCTTCATTGCATATGGTGAAATACTCTATAAGTTCTTCTTTTGAAAGATTTGTCTTGCCGCAGTTTTTATGCTCCGGATCATTTGACATTGGTTCCAGAAGGCCTGCAGATCCGTCAGCCATTGTACCGTCTATAAAAAGCTTCATCGTATTGACCGTTATATGATCTGTCGTGTATCTGCTCTGCAGATTCTTAAGATACTTTATCTGCTTCTTCAGATCTTTTAAATCATCGCATCTCACTGAGGCGTCGTAATACAAATTCAGCCGGCCTTCCAGATCAAGTTCATAAGTACTTCTGATTTCCTGCTCACCCTCCAGAAATGCACAGAATATCCCTGTACAGCCGTATCCTTTGAAAATGTCATAAACCTTAGTGATATTCTCTTTTGCAAGACCGTCAGGCGGATACCAGTTCATATTTCTGTAGGCTTTCTCTATATCCTGAAACCAGGCGCCTTCTTTTATCCAGCCTGTAGGCTCACCTTCTGAATTTCTCATATAAACAGAAACCGGCGATGGATTCTGTGTATTCCTGTCTACTTCCATCAGGCTCAAAAGCTTTGAATTCACCCATGTCATATGCCCGCTGGCATCTTCAACCAGACAAGGTCTGTCGCTTATGCAGCTGTCCAGCATTTCTTTTGTAGGACCTTCTGTTCCAAACAGACCAGTCGGATAATATTCAAAAAACAAAAACGGATTTTCTTCCTTTGTGTGCTCTTTCCCATACTTTCGTATGTAATCCATCAGGTCTTCTGCCGTTTCAAAGTCGGGAAGCTCAATATGCCACATACTTTTTGATACAAACCCGGGGTGAGTATGACTGTCTATAAATGACGGCATTATAAACCTGCCGCCGCAATCTATAGAATTATCATATTTATTGTCAGTTGTTTCTCCTATATAAATGATTTTCCCGTTATCCACCAGCATTTCCTGTGCCCAAGGCTGCATGCTATTTACTGTATATATTTGTGCATTTTTGTAAACTGTTTTCATAAAATTCCCTTGCTGACTGATTTTCATAGTTTTATTGTTGTTTTCAGTATAATATTGAACCGGTTTTTAAACATTGCTGTTTCTTTTGTCTTTTTCTGAAAATTGTAATAATGTTTGACTAAAAAATTTTTTACGATATAATGCTGTATGAGAAAGGAGTTTTTATGATTGGCATTAACGTTAAAGATAAACCTGTAAACTGTGGTAAGTCCGGACTAAAATCCGAGCTTTTATCTATTGGCCATTACCACCCGCATTTTCATTCCAATGCTATAGAAATTATTTGCGTTCTGGACGGAACTATAAATGTCAGATCATGCATCTCCAACAGGGTACTAAAAAAACACGATACTTTCGCACTCGATCCCGGAGATATTCACTATCTCTGCTCAGATTGTGACAATATGGTTTTAATTACGCATATAGTTCCTATTGACATTCCTGACTATATTGTAGACTCTTCTTTTTTTGCTTTTGAATCCAGTGAAATGCTGCCTTTTCAAAAACAGGCCATGAAAGAGGTTAAGGATCTTTTGCTTTCAACTGCAATGACTTCTATTGAAGAAAAAAAGAAAACCGAAATATCAAGAAAAATAATGAATTTATTTGTGAGATATTTTGATTGGCTTAGTTTTATGTGCAACCCGGACGACCCTCTGGGTATTTCTCAGGACAGATTTCGCAGAATTATAAATTACTGCACCTATAACTGCGAACAAAAGATAAGTATTAAAGATTTGGCGGAGATGGAGCATATAAATGAAAACTATTTCTCTGTTATTATGTCAAAGACAAATTTCCGGAATTTCAGAACAATGCTGAATTTCTGCAGATGTTACAGGGCAGAAAAGCTTCTTCTTACAACCGACCTTAACATTGTTGAGATTTCTTTTCAGTGCGGATTTTCAGACCCTAAATATTTTTATGCCGCATTTAAGAGTTTTTTCGACTGTACGCCATTTCAACTGAGAAAGGATTTTAAGGCGATATGTTCAAGGGAGGACAGTTTTACCGAAATAGACGGCAGGCTAAAGAAAAAGGTTCTTTCAGCATATATCTATGACTATTTCCTTATAAATACACTCGACTGAAATTATTATTGCTCCGGTTTCAGAATATATGAAGTATTAATAAAGACACCCCCGCAAGGAGTGTCTTTACCTTATTACCGTTATTTACTTACTTTAGCCTGTACACCTCAGTATACACATTATTATCAGGCGTTATCATTGCAATGCCAAAAGCCACTGTTCTGTTGAGTCACAGATACTTCTCATTGCCTGCGGTAGATCTGATGCTGTGTCTGAAATAGTATTCTGCAGGGTCCATATCCTTTCCCTCGCTTACAGCCACCATGGTGTCATAATCCATATCGAGTATGCCTGCGCATTCAACCGAGATATATGCGTCATCGTCTGTTCTGATAATATATTTTGTGTCAAGCTGGTTGATGGTATCACTGTGCAGAAGTCCCCAGTCGCCGCCAAATGGCAGTATGCTGCCGTTTATAACACCTGCGGCATTTCCTCCTGTCACAGGCGTTATCTCACTGTAGCCTTTGCCTGTTTCTCCAAGCACATATTCATCTCCCAGTTCTACGGTTGCCGTGAACAGCTTTTCAAACTCAGGCGCTTTCAATGTATATTTCTTACTCAAGCTGGTCCTCCTTTGATAATCTTACCTTCAAACATAACTATTTCAGGGTCGATCGTATGTAT
>CAVJEY010000018.1:0-18917 GCA_963648745.1 Christensenellaceae bacterium Phil1 | reverse complement strand
TGACGAAACAAAGCTTTTAAAGACGATTAAACTTGGCGGTTTTGCGATGCCGAGTATTGAGATAACAAAGAGCGATATTCCGCAGATAGAATATGAGGCAAATACCGAGGTTGAAAACAAAATTAAAGACATGTATTACTCGTTGTCAAATGATTATGGTTCCGATTTTACAAGGCCGTTGTATGATTCTGCAAACTATCTTGGCGATACGCTTACAAGACATGGCGGAGAAAAAGGCGGGATAGTGTATGACATCACAAAAACACAAAAAGGACTCGCTGAAATTTGTGTAAATATCAATGACAGACTCAAACAAAAGGAAATCAGCGACGGGCTTAAACTTATCTTCATCAAAGAGAATAGAATAACTGCTATTCTCGAATATAAGAAGAGGTGAGTCCACCTCACCCCCGCCACAAGCGGAGACTCGGCAGAATCGCCTCTCTAAAGCCAATATAACACACCCGGCAAAACAAATCAACAAAAAAGGAGAAAAACCATGCCAAAAAACAACTACAATTACATCCGTTTTAAGGTTTTAACCTACCTGTACGGCGCCCTTCAAGGCAAATATTATTTTGACGAAAATGTGTTCAGGAGAGAAGTTCTAACGGACAAAATAAGCGAGGAATATGCAACGAACATATTACGCCTCATGCAAGATAATGGCTACATTACAGGGTTGGTTTTTACAAGAGCATAGGGGAACACTTACATAATCACAAATGACCTTTCAGAGATAGAAATCACATCAGAAGGGAATGCGCAAGAAAAAGAGTATGTTCCGATGGATTTGATTTTTATAAAGGGCAGGGAAATAGCCTGCATATTGCGATATAAAAAGGTGAATCCATAGCCCCCCCGCCAAATAGGGCAGAGGTTCTACGAAAACACCTTCCATATCAAATGTACCACGATTTCCGCAGGAAGTCAAACAAAACAGGAGATAGCTATGTCGAAAAAAATTGGGAGTAAAATTGGGAACCAAACGCTTGCGCAATCCCATGTGCTGCCCTACGAGAAAACCGTTGGAGCTGAAGCGATAAAAGCATATGAGAAAACCGGCAGAAAAGCGCAGGAATGGCAGGAGCTTCTGATATACGACATGATGGCCAAGAATGAAGAGGAACTGTGGATGCATACCAAATTCGGGTATGCTGTACCACGAAGAAACGGCAAAAACGTCGCTCCCTGCATAGGGAGGAGAAGATATACATTGATGCGCTGAACAAGGCCTTGGAAAGCTATAAGGCTGCAGAGACAAACGGCAAAAACACAATGGAAAAATACTCCGTAATGAAAGATGCCAACGGGAAAGACGTGGTTGTTATTGAGGAAGATATATTTGCGGGAAAGGCTGGCGAAAAGCGAAAGAAAGTAGTGGCTGAATACCTGAAAGAACATATCGGCGAAGTGTTTACGATTATAGAAAACGGCAAGAACGTATACCTTGGAAAAGACTTGCCGAATGAGTACATATATTCAAGAACCACGAAAAATCTTGGCAGAGAACGCCGCTTTGCCAAACAGAAGGCAGTCTCCGGTATAGGTGAAATGATTGAAATTGCTACCAACGAACGATGGGAAGATGCAAAGCATAAGGAAAAACACAAAGCTGATGCAAAGTACGGCTTTTACAAATATGATACGCGATTTGCCGTAAAAGGCGCAAACGGAGAATATGAGATGTACAATGCAGAGCTTTTAGTTAGGCATGCGGAGGACGGCAAGCTATATCTATACGATGTTCAAGGCATAAAAAAGAAACCGCTGCGGCCAGGGTTCTGCTCAATGAGAGCTACCCAGCCATGCTCTCCAAGGAGAGCCGGGGGGCCCACAACGGTTTTTCTAATAACAGAGTATCAGAAACGGGCAAAAAAAGCAATGAGAAATTTTCTATGAAAAGGGCAATCTACGGCAATCGCAAAGTCACACCATATGACTGCACTTATTTCTCTCTGTACGATATTGCGATGGGAGAAATCGAAAGATATATTCAAACGATAGATAATCTGAGATTACAGGAGGTAATGTGTGGTTACTTTATCGACGGCTTAAATTGGGAAATGGTTGAGCCAAAAACTATATTTCGCCTGATTGTGCGAGGAGGCTTATTAGCAAGCATAAAAATACTTGAAGAAGACGGATGGTACAAAGTGAATGTGACAGGAAGTCATCACCAATTAAAAAAGGCAGAGTAACGATCAAACAGCCTGACAAAGGTATCCCAATCAAAACTTTAAAAAGTATCGAAAAGCAGACAGGACTCACATTTTAAGTCCTGTTTGAAAAGAGGCAGAGATGAAAGACAGATATTATTATCCGGCAGTATTCGGATACGATGAAAATGAAACAGAAATATCGGTAGTATTTCCTGATTTAAACTGTGCGACAAGCGGGACGGATGATGCTGATGCATTGACATCGGCGCGGGAACTTTTAGGATGCGTCATCTTCGGGCTTGAGGAAGACGGTGAAGAAATTCCACGTCCCTCGAAATTGGCAGATATTGAAACCGAAGACAATGAGAGAGTTGTATTGGTGGATGTATTTATGCCATAGGTGCGTATGGCGCAGAACAATCGCCCGGTAAACAGAACGGTAACTCTTCCGGCTTGGCTGAATGCGGCAGCGATGGAGAATGGGATTAATTTTTTACAGCTTCTGCAGGACGCGCTAAAAGTACAGCTCCACTTAAATGAAAATGTGTAGCATGAAAAAACTCGCTTACCCTACCCCTCTTTTTATATGGTATATTGCAAAAACTAAACATTTCCAAATAAATGAGGGAACGTAGAAAGGCACTGCTCAGACGGTGTCTTTTATTATACAAAAGGTGGGACAATGAATGAAGGAGGAACGAGAAACTCTTGCATCCGAGCAGTTCACGCAATTGCCTTCGTTATACCCTTGACGAGGTTCTGATAAGTGGGTATAATGGGTATAACATAAGGAGGTTGTACTGATGAAGCAAGAGGAACTGATGAACAAAATAGCAGAGATTGAGCGGGAAATCGCTTTATTGCCTGAAGGAAGCGTTTCTGCAAAGAAGATAAAAGGAAAAGAATATTATTATCACAGAATAAATATAAATGGCAAAAGAGTTGAGAAGTATGTTGATTTTGATGAGGTTTCAGAGCTTAAGGCTCAGATAGAAAAAAGAAAGGCTTTAGAAAAACAATTAAAGGAGCTTGAACGGTCAGTTGTCCCTGAAAAAGAGTTAAAAGAAGAGCAGCAGACTGACTTTAAGACAACAGTGCGCATTGGCAATCTGCTTAAGGCTCAGATTGCTCTTACAAAAAAATATAAAAAAAGAGAGTGCATTAAAAGCCTTCGGGAATATATATTTGGAGAACAGCAGGATAAGGTGTTTATTCTTTATGGCCTCAGGAGAACCGGGAAAACGACAATGATTCGACAGATACTTACGGAACTGATTGATGCAGAGTTTGAAAAAGCGGCATTTATTCAGGTAAGATCAGGGGATACCTTGTCAGATGTGGATACCGACCTTAGAATGCTTGAGGAAAAAGGTTTCAGATATGTATTTATTGATGAAGTGACATTGTTAGAGGACTTTATTGAGGGGGCTGCTGTTTTTGCTGATATTTATGCGAGCAGCGGAATGAAGATTGTTTTGTCCGGAACAGATTCTCTCGGCTTTGCATTTTCAAAAGAAGAACAGCTTTATGACAGGTGCATTATGCTCCATACTACATTTATTCCGTATCGGGAGTTTGAGAGAGTTCTCGGGATTCAGGGTATCGATGAATATATTCGTTACGGCGGAACGATGAGCATAGGAGGAATAAATTACAATGAGGACTCGATATTCTCAAATTCAAAAACAGCCGGAGAGTATATAGATACTGCAATCGCAAAGAATATTCAGCATTCACTTAAAATGTACCAGTATGGAGGACATTTTCGCCAGCTGCTTGACTTGTATGAACGGGGAGAGCTGACAAATGTAATTAACCGGGTAGTGGAGAATATTAATCATAGCTTTACGCGCAAGGTGGTGGAAAAAACCTTTGAGTCGCACGATATCTCTGTTACGGCGAAAAACCTGCTTAAGGACAAAACAAATCCGATAAACATTAAGGAACATATGAATTTAGAAACAGTGACTGAAGGCATGATGCAGATGCTTGATATCTTAAACAAAGAAGAGCAGAGTATTGATATAGAAGACAGCCATATGATTCAGATAAAAGAGTACCTGACACTTCTGGATTTGATAAAGGAGATTGATCTTGAATCATTGCCGGAGGGAAATAAAAAGAATACGATTACGGTTGTTACACAGCCCGGACTCAGGTATGCACAGGCAAATGCCATTGTAGAGAACCTGCTTTTGGACGTCAGATTTGCTGAGCTGTCTGTCTGGGAAAGACAATATATATTAGAGAGACTGTTAAGCGAAATTCGCGGAAGAATGATGGAAGATATAGTTTTGCTTGAGACAAGGATGGCAAAACCGGACAAAAAAGTGTTCAAACTGCAGTTTGCAGTTGGGGAGTTTGATATGGTTGTATTTGACAGAGAAACTCTTACATGCGAGATTTATGAAGTAAAATACAGCAAAGAGAGGGTTCCCGAGCAGTATCGTCATATTATAGATGAAGAAAAATGCGCTATGACAAGGCATAGATACGGCGAGATTACGGGGCGGTACGTGATTTACAGAGGAGAAAATACCGATGCAGAAAGTGTCCGGTATATGAATGTGGAGGAATATCTGAAATTGATATAAGGGGCAGAGAATAATCAGCCTTGTTTTGTCAGACAAATATTTCCACTGGACAGAATTGCTAAAGTGTGGTAGTATAAGTTGTTGATATACCTCAGCTTGGTTTTTTGAGAACTCCGACGGAAACTCAGTTGAAGGCGAATAAAAAAAGGAGAGATATTATGATTACTAAAGAAATTAAATCACAGATTATGAAAGAATACGCAACAAAAGAAGGCGACACAGGTTCACCTGAGGTTCAGATTGCAGTATTGACTTACAGAATCAACGATTTGAACGAACACCTGAAGGTTCACAAAAAGGACCATCACTCAAGAAGAGGTCTGTTAAAGATGGTAGGTCAGAGAAGAAATCTTCTTAACTACCTCAAGGAAAAAGATCTTGAAAGATACAGAACTCTTATTGCTCGTTTAGGATTAAGAAAGTAATTAAAGAAAATTTAAGCGGGGTAGTATTATTCCCCGTTTTTATTTTATAATCCATGATGCCAGAGAGGTAAAAAGAAATTAACAGGAGGTAGTTGTTAATTATGGCAGAACAATTATTAAGAAATCAGACATACAGAACATTCAAGACTGCAGTCGGCGGAAGACTTCTGCAGATGGAGATCGGTAAGGTATGTGAACTTGCAAACGGACAGGTTATGGTAAGATACGGGGATACAGTTGTAAATGTTACAGCCTGCGCCTCAAAAGAGCCAAGACCTGACATCGACTTTTTCCCGTTAAGCTGCGACTACGAAGAAAAAATGTATGCGGCAGGCAAAATTCCGGGAGGATTTATCAAGAGAGAAGGCAGACCGAGCGAAAGAGCGGTTCTTAACTCAAGACTTATGGACAGACCGTTAAGACCTCTTTTCCCTAAAGGATTTTTCAATGATGTGCAGGTTGTTGCAACAGTAATGAGCGTTGACCCTGACTGCTCGCCTGAGATAGTCGCAATGATAGGCTCATCGGTTGCACTTGCAATTTCCGATATTCCGTGGGAAGGACCTACAGCATCGGTTCTGATCGGTATGGTAGACGGCGAATTTGTAGTAAACCCTACACTTGCTCAGAGACAGGCAAGCACTCTGCATCTTGTTGTTTCCGGCACCAAAGAAGCAATAATGATGGTTGAGGCAGGCGCGCAGGAAGTGCCTGAGGACGTGGTTCTTGACGCTATAATGTTTGCGCATGAAGAAATCAAAAAAATAATAGTATTCATAGATGAAATCATCGAAGAAATAGGCAAGCCTAAGATGGCTGTAAATCTGTACAAGGTTCCTGAGGAAATAGATCAGGCCGTAAGAGAATATGCGGAAGAAAAGATGAGAGCTGCAATACAGACCTATGACAAGATGGAAAGACTTGAAAACATGGATGCTGTAGAGGTAGAAACCAAAGAATACTTTGCAGAAACCTATCCAGATAACGAGAAGGACATAGCAAACGTTCTTTACAACATCACAAAAGAACAGGTAAGAAGCCTTATTCTTGACGATGAGATCAGACCTGACAACAGAAAACATACGGAAATCAGACCTATATGGTGCGAAACAGGAATCCTGCCGAGAACTCACGGTTCGGGACTGTTCACAAGAGGACAGACACAGGTGCTTTCGGTAGTTACCCTCGGAGCACTGGGCGAAGCGCAGACTATTGACGGAATTACCGAAGAGGAAGAAAAAAGATATATGCACCACTACAACTTCCCGCCTTACTCAGTAGGAGAGGCAGGAAGAATGAGAAGCCCCGGCAGAAGGGAAATAGGTCACGGAGCGCTGGCCGAAAGAGCTATAGTTCCTGTGCTTCCTACAGAGGAGGAATTCCCTTATGCAATCAGAGTCGTATCTGAAGTTCTTTCATCAAACGGCTCAACTTCAATGGGTTCAACCTGCGGTTCATGCCTTGCGCTTATGGATGCGGGCGTGCCTATCAGAAAACCTGTTGCAGGTATCGCCATGGGACTTATCGAAAGAGTGGAAGAAGACGGCAGCTCAAAAATGGCCATACTTTCGGATATACAGGGTATGGAGGACTTCCTCGGCGACATGGACTTCAAGGTTGCGGGTACGGCAGACGGCGTGACGGCAATCCAGATGGATATCAAAGTTCATGGCCTTTCAAGAGAGGTTCTCGAAAAAGCGCTGGCACAGGCCAGGGAAGGCAGAATGTTCATAATGAACAAGATGCTCGAGGTTATTCCTGCACCTAAGCCTGAACTTTCACCATATGCGCCTAGAATTATATCAATGCAGATTGACCCTGACAAGATCAGAACAGTTATCGGACCGGGAGGCAAAACCATCAACAGAATTATTGCCGATACCGGTGTTAAAATCGATATTGATGATACAGGCCTTATCTACATTGCAGCGCCTGATATGGAAAGCGCAAATGCAGGTGTCAAAGAAATCGAACTTCTCACAAAAGATGTAGAGGTTGGTGAAGTATATGAGGGCAAGGTTGTAAGAATTATGAACTTCGGAGCTTTCATTGAGATACTTCCGGGCAAGGAAGGCCTGCTTCACATCTCCAAGATGGCAAAAGAAAGAGTCGAAAAGGTTCAGGATGTTATGAACATCGGAGATATAGTCAAGGTAAAAGTTACCGAAATCGACAGCCAGGACAGAATCAATCTTTCAAGAAAAGAATTACTGTAAACAAGGTAATATAAGGGCGGACGACAGGTCCGCCTGTTGTGTTTTTTGGCAGGGAACCTAGAATCTGAAGCTGTCCATTGAAATGTCGGTAAATTCAAAGGATGCTTCCTCTAAAAACATAAGCATGTATATCGGCAGATATGCTATCCTGCCACAGGATTCCACGTTGGAGTTTGAAAAAACCACTGCCTGATTCAGGTTATAGTTTCTGCTTTCTAAAACGTGTGACAACGCAGAGTGCCTTTTGTAATTCTTGCCGCTTTTGATTTCAATGGGCAAAACAGCTCCGTCATGTTCAATGAGAAAGTCAAGTTCTCCGTATTTTTTGCTGTTGTAATAGTAACAGTTATATCCATGTGCAGTTAATTCCTGAACGGCAATGTTTTCGTAAACGGAGCCGTTGTTTATGTCGCTGTCCTGATTAAGGATTTTTAGTTTGGCTGCTTTTCCATAAATGGTGGTAAGCATCCCGACATCGGACATAAAAAGCTTAAACAAGGAGCTTTTTTGATTGATCATCAGAGGGATTGACGGCTCTGTTGTGTTGAATACAGGGAGAGCCACACCCGCTTTCCACAGCCATATAAAGCTTTCGCTTATTTTGTCAAACCGCAGATTTTTATCAATATCAGAGAATTTGAAGCGCTTGTTTTGAGTATTCAATTCTGCCGGAATCAGGTTATAAATAGTTGTTAACAGCAATTTTCTGTTTGCTGATTCGTATTGTGTGAAATCTAATTTGTATTGCTGTAAAATTGCCCGATGTTCTTCCATAACTGCATCAATATTTTCTTCCTGACGATATTTTTCTACAGCTGCAGGCATTCCTCCGATAATCAGATATAGGTTAAAAAGCCGAAGCATTTTTTTATGGATTGCATTGTCAACAGGAGTGAGGTTAAGGCAGGATTTTTTTAGCAGGTCTAAAATCCCGGTATCCACATTGAACAACCAAAGAAATTCTTCAAAATCGAGGGGGTACATCTGCAATGAATGCAAAAATCCTACAGGTGCAGATTTCAGGCTGGTGATTTCAATGCCAAGTAGCGAACCGCTGAGGATATAGCGAAACCTCCTGTCTTCGACAAGAAATTTAATTTTTGTTACAAGCTCCTTGTACTTTTGAATTTCGTCGAAAAATATAACGGTTTCTCCGGGTATGATTTTTTGTTTGCTGTATAAGGAAAGCTTGAGAATCAAATCATCAGTATCGGCTGAATTCTCTAAAATGGTAACAATACCAGGCTCACGAATGAGGTTGAACTCCACATAATTGCAGCCGGCTTCTTTGAGGCAATGGCGGATAATATATGTTTTGCCTGCCTGTCTTACTCCATAGATAAGAAGAGCTGATTTGCCATTAGAAATCCACCGGTTTATTTCTTTTTCAACTTTTCTTTTTAACATCAGATGCCTCCTTGACATTTTTCCACCCGAAACAAGGGCTGATAATGACATTTTTCCATCTAAATTATATAATCTTTTTGACACTTTTACAACAGGGAGTATATCAAAATGTGCCATCTAAACCGCTCAAATCAGGCGTGTAAATCATATTATCAGGTATCTGTGCAGGTTTTAAGAAAACAGACAAATACCAGGGCAGATATGTGATGTCATTCTGCTTTTCTATGTTCCCTTGGCAAAGCACATATGCGTTCTTGAATTTCCAATTGTCTACAGAAAGCACTTTCTTTAGAGCAGAATGTTTTTTGTAATCCTTTCCCGGTTTCACTTCAATCAGATCGATTTGCAGGCCGTTTTGAATGACAAAATCGAGCTCACCATATTTTTTTGAATCAAAATAGTGAAGCGTAAACCCATTTGCCTTTATTTGTTGAGCAATAACATTTTCGAGAATACTGCCCAGATTAAGCCCGACATTCCCGTTTAGAATTTCAAACTGGATATTTTCCATACATGCAGCACAGAGCAACCCCGTGTCGTTCATATAGAGCTTGAACAGGCTGTGCTTTTCGTTTAATTTGAGCGGTGGCTGAGGAGAACTTACATTGTAACAGGCCAGTGAAACACCGGTGTCTGTAAGCCATTTGAAACTGTTTTCGTAGCGATTGAGCCTGGCTGTTGATGTCAGCGAAGATATGATAAATCTTCGGTTTTTACTATCCAGCTGTGAAGGAATGCTGTCAAAAATCGCTTTAATCTTTATTTTGTCATCGCTTCCTGCATATTGCGCAATGTCAAGTCGATATTGGGACAAAATCGCATTCTGATAATTAATAACCCTGCCTATGTCATGTGTATCTACAAAAATCTGAACGGCTTCCGGCATCCCGCCAACAACAATGTATGCATAAAAAAGCTTTTTCATCGTGTTGTGAACAGATTCGCTCACGGGTTTGAGGTTGGTGAAACTGTCGTAAAGATATGAAAATGTCTGCTTCTGAACTCCGTTAGCAATCGCAAATTCTTCAAAATCCATCGGATACATCTCATGTACTTCTTCAAATCCCACCGGAAATGATGGGATGTTTTGAAAATTTACACCTAACAAAGAGCCCGATTCCACATAGTCAAATCTGCCGTCTTCCACCAGGAACTTAATAGCGCTTCTAACCTGCGGGCATTTTTGTATTTCGTCAAAGAAAATCAAAGTGTTTCCGGGTTCCAGCGGTTTGCGCAGATATGCAGTCAGATTTGCAATAATAGTGTCGACATCAAGTGAACCTTGAAAGATGTCAGCAGCTTTCGGGTCAGTAATAAAATTTATTTCAGCAAAATTCGTATAATTGCTGCGTGCAAACTCGCGCACCAGTGTCGTTTTGCCGATTTGCCTTGCTCCGATAATGCACAGAGCCTTTTTCTTTTTTGAAGACTTCCAGGCCATCAATTGCGAATACATTTTTCTTTCGAGCATTTTGTTCAACTCCTCTCATCAGTCATTGTAACAAAATTATTAAGAAAAACAAGCACCTTGTAACAAAATTCTTGTTTTTTTTAGACATTATGCAACAAAATTCGCGAAACTGCCCCCAAATCGTACCTGACGCCCCTCTTTTATTAGAAGATAGAGTGTTGTTGCTTCCTGTAAAAACTGGTATAATTGCAAGGATGAATAAATACAGTTAGGAGTATTTGTAATGAATAAATCAGCAATCAACTTTATTTTTACCAGAGAAGGCTTTATTGCAGAAATAAAAGAGCCCGGCAATGCAGGTGAGCTTGGAGCGCTCTTTGAAAAAAACAGATATGAAGCGCTCTACAGAATGGGTTTTGAAAACAAACCGGCCGGTACCAGTCCGTCAGAGGAGTTTATGTACAGAGTTGCAGAAGCTTTTTTTGAGGCGCTGACAGATATACCGGAGCTGGAACTTGCAAGAGAAAAAGTAAAAGTAAAACCTTCAGATGATATAATAGAAAAAATTCTTGGGATTACACCGTTTGCCATAGGTTCGGAATTTATAGACAGGAAATGGATCAGAAACATATTCAAAAAGCTCGAAAAAGTTTTTTCTGAAGAAATCGCTGAATATGATGGCACGGTTGCGGTGTATCTGACAGAAAAAAATCAGAGTCTTCATGTGCCCGAGCGTATATTCTTTCACCTGGTGGAAGCAAAAGACAGTGAATTCCCGTTTGCTTTCCTTGCCACATATGCGACGAGCGAAAAAAGAGGAAGAATCAAACATGTACCCCTCAAATATGCACTTACAGAATACAAAAATGACAGAGCAAAGCTTATTGAACTGCTGTCGTGCCTTAACCGTGCGGCTGAAGTCTCTCCCCTGATAGAAAAACTCGTGGCTTCCGGAGAAATGTTTCATCCTCTTCGCCTGACAAGTGAGGAGGCGTATGAGTTTCTTAAAGATATAGAAAAAATCGAAGAAGCAGGCATACTGTGCCGTATCCCGAACTGGTGGAAAAAGCAGTATTCCTCTCTTTCAATGAATATTACTCTCGGAGAAGAAAAAACATCAATGCTGGGGCTTGAAACTATTATCTCGGTAAAACCGCAGCTTTATGTAAACGGTGAGAATCTTACGGCGGATGACATTAAAAATCTGCTTGAGCAGACTGACGGCCTTGCAATGATAAAAGGCAAATGGGTAGAGGTAAACCATGCCAGGCTTGAAAAGCTCCTTGCCGATATGGAAGATGTTCCGGAAGAAATATCAATGCTTGAAGCGCTTCGCATGAATCTTGACGGCGCCGAAATATCTCCGGATATCAACGGGATTGTTTCCAACGGCAAATGGCTTGCCGGAATTATGAACAAAATCAAAAAGCCTGAAAAAATGAAAACCCCGGATCTTCCAACGGAGTTTAATGCAACTCTCAGACCTTACCAGAAGACAGGATATGCATGGCTCAAATACATGGGCAGCATAGGCTTTGGCGCATGCATTGCAGATGATATGGGTCTTGGTAAAACCGTTCAGGTGCTTGCGTACCTTGAAAAAATGCGTGAAGAGAACAGAAATGCAAGAGTATTGCTTGTGGTTCCCGCATCTCTTCTTGCAAACTGGAAAAAAGAATCAGAAAAATTCACACCGGGACTTGATATAGATATACTTCACGGCAGACCGGCATCAGCGCTTAACGAAAGCCTTGTCAACCGGAAAGCATTCCTGACAGTGACGACATACGGCATGGCTTCAAGAATTGAAAGGCTCAAAAACATAACTTGGGACTGCATCATTTTAGATGAAGCACAGGCAATCAAAAACCCTGTAACAAAGCAGACAAGGCGGATTAAAGAGCTGAAAGGCAAAATGAAGATTGCAATGACAGGAACTCCAATCGAAAACAACCTTACAAATCTGTGGTCTTTGTTTGATTTTCTCAACAAAGGAATGCTGGGAAGCTCAGATGAGTTCAAGAAATTCTGCAAAAACCTCGGAGAATCGCAGGACGGATATGCAAGGCTCAAGAGCATAGTTGCACCGTTCATGTTAAGGCGTGTCAAAACAGACAAAAGCATCATTTCAGATCTTCCTGAAAAAATCGAAAAAATCGATTACACAGAGCTTTCTAAAAAACAGACAGTGCTGTATCGCAAAACTGTAATGGATTTGGCAGATAAGATAGAAGAGCTAAGCGGTATGGAGAGAAGAGGAGCGGTTCTTGCGACGATAATGAAACTCAAACAGATATGCAATCATCCGGATCAGTACCTTGGCCAGACGGAGTATTCGGAAGCGGACAGCGGCAAATTCGGTATGCTCAGAGAAATATGCGAAACCGTATACGAAAAAAGAGAAAGAGTTCTTGTGTTTACACAGTTTAAGGAAATGACTCAGCCTATAGCGGATTTTCTTGAAGAGATATTCGGAACAAAGGGATACGTGCTTCACGGGAGCACTCCTGTCTCAAAGAGAGGCGAAATCGTTGAGGCTTTCCAGGGTGAAAAATACGTACCGTTTATAGTCCTGTCGGTTAAAGCAGGCGGTACAGGGCTTAATCTTACCAATGCAAACCATGTCATACATTTTGACAGGTGGTGGAATCCTGCAGTCGAGAATCAGGCAACAGACAGAGCTTTCCGTATAGGGCAGAAGAAAAACGTAATGGTGCACAAACTGGTATGCAGCAGCACAATAGAAGAAAAAATAGATGCCATCATCGAATCCAAAAAAGAACTTGCCGAAAATGTAATAGGTTCCGGTGGCGAAAACTGGATTACAGAAATGAGCAACAAAGAACTGCTGTCAATATTGAAATTAGGATAGGAGGAATGACAGATGAGCAGATATTGGGATGATACTTCATATTACAGTCAGCCTTCATCGGAGGAAATAAAGCAAAAATCCATAGCCAGTACTCAAAAGGCAAAATCAAAAGGCAAAACACTTGCCCCTATCATCATAACAGGCAGAAATATAGCCGAAAGCTGGTGGGGCAAAGCATGGTGCGAAAATCTTGAAAGGTATGCGGATTACAGTAACAGAATCACCAGAGGCAAGAGGTATGTCAAATCAGGCGCCGTAATAGATATGAAAATCAATGAGGGCAAGGTTCTGGCGAAAGTGCAGGGAACAAGAAAAACTCCGTACAAGGTGGAAGTAAAAATAAGTCCGTTAAAAGAGGGTCTGTGTCAGGAAATCATAGAGCAGTGCAGCAGCCGGCTTGAAAATATAGAAAAGCTGATGGCCGGGGATTTCCCTGATGATATGAAAGAGCTTTTTACAAGAGAGGGCGGGCTGTTTCCTTCACCAAGAGAAATAAGCTTCAGCTGCAGCTGCCCTGACTGGGCACTGATGTGCAAGCATGTTGCGGCTGTGCTGTATGGCATAGGTGCGCGATTTGATGAGGATCCGATGCTTTTTTTCACATTGAGAAGCATTGATGTGGATAAGTTTATAGACATCACTTTAAGTGACAGGCTTGAGTCAATGATTGCAAATGCAGACAGACCAAGTGACAGAATAATAACAGATAACATATCGGAGCTGTTCGGTATAATTTGAGTGCGGCAGCAACATAGTTTTGTTTTTATGTAAAAAACAGCCCTGCAGCAGCAAAATTTACGCAAACTTGTTATTCTTGTATACAATTTGTATACAAGAATACATTTTTTAAGAGGATTTATATTGCAGTATACCACTTTAGCGTGATATAATTGATGAGATAAAGCAAAGACTGACAGCAGCAGTCACAAAGGGTAGCACATAATAACTATTGCCTGCATCACAGGCGCAGGAGAATAGTTTTTTTATCCAAAGGATATTCAAGGGGATTAAAGATACAGCAGCAAAAGGAGGTAATTTATGTTCAGTTTCAAAAAGAACAAAAAAGAAACAGGCGAAGCAGGCAAAGAAACTGCTCCAAAAGCCGCAAAAGAGACTAAAATAGTGTTCAAGCATGACAAAAACGAAGCCGAAATTCCGTCAAAAGATACGTTCATCAGTGAGATGGCCGCAAAGCTGGAAGCAAACGAAGAGATTCCGGCGGAGGTCTATACGGCGCACAACGTAAAACGCGGACTCAGAAACGCCAACGGCACAGGCGTAGTGGTGGGTCTTACCAAAATAGGTGAGGTAACAGGCTATACCACCAACGAAAAAAAAGAAAAAATACCTTGCGAGGGCAAACTCTACTACAGAGGCTATGATATCGAAGACCTTGTTTCAAGCTGCATCAGAGAAAACAGATTCGGCTTTGAAGAGGTTACCTATCTGCTTCTTTTCGGAGAGCTTCCGACGCAGAGACAGTTTGATGATTTCAGGGAGCTGCTTGGCGAAAAAAGAGAGCTTCCGGTTGGCTTTGCCACAGATTCCATACTGACGGCTCCGTCAAGGAATATAATGAACAAGCTGGCAAGATCGGTGCTTACTCTCTACAGCTATGACAAAAATCCTGACGATACATCAATAGAAAATGTCGTAAGACAATCCATTGAACTGATAGGATATTTCCCTGCAATTATCGCGTATGCGTATCAGGCGCAGCAGTCGTTTTTCTTTAACCAGAGTCTGCACCTGCATTATCCTGTTGCAGAGCTTTCGACTGCTGAGAACATCCTCAGGATGATAAGACCTAACAGAGAATATGCTGAGATTGAAGCGAAGCTTCTGGATTTGTGCCTTATTCTTCACGCAGAGCATGGCGGCGGTAACAATTCCTCATTCACCACTCATCTTGTTTCATCATCGGGAACAGATACATATTCCACAATAGCGGCGGCGGTCGGCGCTCTCAAAGGACCAAAACACGGCGGTGCCAATATTGCGGTTATAAAGATGATTGAGGACATCAAAAGAGAAGTAAACGATATTACGGATTACAGTGAAGTTGAGGATTATCTCGTAAGAGTTCTCCAAAAACAGGCAAACGACAGAAGCGGGCTTGTCTATGGTATGGGACACGCCATCTATACACTGTCGGATCCGAGAGCCAAAATCCTCAAGGAAATGGCAAGAAAACTCGCGCAGAACAATGACAAAATGGATGATTTCCTTCTGTGTGATTTCATTGAAACCAGAACACCTGAACTGCAGAGGCAGATCAGCGGCAGCAATAAGCCTATGTGTGCAAATGTTGATTTGTATTCGGGCTTTGTATATGAGGCGCTGGGAATACCATCCGAAATAGCAACGCCGCTGTTTGCTACGGCAAGACTTTCGGGCTGGTGCGCTCACAGACTTGAGGAGCTGACAATATGCAAGAAGCTGATGCGTCCTGCATACGACTGTGTGGCAGAGCACAGAGAATACATAGCGATAGACAAGAGATAGAGCTGATAGAAGTGCCGGTAGCTTAGTAATGCCGGTACTTTTTACTCTTTTTATTCTTTATGAACAAGTGAAAATTTGCTCTTGAATAAATTTTTACTCAATAATACAATAGTTACAGAAACCTTGCAGGTGTATGCTTACAGGGTTTTCTTGTTTTTATAATGCGATTAAGACAATAAATGTCACTTTGCCATTGTCAGGCGGCGAAGTACGTTTATTGTCTTTTTTGTTTGTAATGTCGTAATGTCGGTAAAAGCAGAAAAGAAGGAATTTTACTGAGTTTGATAATGAGTCTGGTGATGATTTATGTTATGGCAGCGTTAAATGATAACGTAAGATTAGGTGAATTTGCAGCCTCATCATGGCTGCTTGCCCTGCAGCGGCTGCCTCTTGGATACTGCGTGGGAATTTTGTGCGACCTGTGCATATGCACACCGCTGTCACGGAGGTTTGTTATGAAGGTGAGCAGACCTGAGGATCCGGAGATCTACAAGGTTCTGATTTTACGATTCTGCATGGTTGTGCTGATGACTGTTGCAATGACTGTTTTTTCAGTATTTGCAGGCGGCAAAACAGGTATGGAGGGAGTTAAGGATTTCTTTATCTATCTGCCATATAACTTTACTATAGCGTTGCCTGTGCAGATGCTTGTTGTTGCGCCGGTATCACTGCGGATTGCAAGATGGGGCGCATCACTGCTTACTTTGCAGGGCACAGAAAAAAACTGAAAAAATTTTCGTACTCCCTATTGACATATGTTTTGACAGGGAGTAGTATATAGACGATAATTAAACGATTGTTTAATCGTTTAATCGAAGGGAGGTATGTCTATGAACAAATTACCGCATGACCATGGCACCAGCAGCGAGTTCCTTGAAGCCAGACCCTCAGAGGAAACCTTTGGCAGAGCCTCGGATGCGTTTTCGCTGATAGGCGATTCGACGAGGCTCAAGATATTATGGCTTCTGTGTCACAGCGAGGAGTGCGTTATAAATATTGCGGCGGCCATTGATATGAGCTCTCCTGCGGTATCGCACCATCTCAAAGTGCTAAGGCAGGCAGGCGTGATAACCTCTAAGAGGGTAGGCAAAGAAGCATATTATACCCTTGCGGATACCGAGGAGGCAGAGATTATTCACAATGCAATAGACAGAATACTGGACATCAAATGCAGCAGATAAATATGTTTTAAGCAAAATATAAATAAAAGGAGATTTAATCATGAAAAGATCATTCAAACTCGAGAATCTGGACTGTGCAAACTGCGCAGCCAAAATGGAAGAAGCAATCAACAAGCTTGATTCAGTTGACAAGGCAGTTATCAGCTTTATGACCCAAAGGCTCACAATTGAAACCGAAAACGATATGGACGAGGTTCTGGATCAGTGCCAGAAGGCTATCAACAGAGTTGAGGATGACTGCAAAATAGTGAGATAGTTATGGATAAGAAAAAAAAGAAAAAGCTGATATGTATAATAGCGGCGGCGGTACTGCTTGCTGCCGGCATTATTGTCAAACATACGGCGGGAGGCCCTGCTGTAATTATTCTTCTTATTCCGGCGTATATCATAGCAGGATACGGACCGCTCATAAAAGCGGCTAAGAATATATCGCACGGACAGATATTTGACGAGAATTTCCTTATGGCGATTGCTACTGTCGGCGCGCTTGCACTTGGAGAATATGATGAAGCGGTTGCCGTAATGCTGTTTTATCAGATTGGGGAGTTCTTTGAGGATTATGCCGTTGACAAATCGAGGAAATCGGTTGCGGCGCTTATGGATATAAGGCCTGACTTTGCAGTCGTTCTAAAAGACGGCAAAGAGGAGACTGTGGATCCGTATGATGTCAATATAGATGATATTGTGCTGGTTAAGCCCGGAGAAAAAATCCCTCTTGACGGCATCGTAACAGAGGGCAGCTCCTCGGTTGACACCTCATCGCTTACAGGCGAGGCTCTGCCGAGGGATATTGAGGCCGGAGATGAAGTTATAAGCGGGTGTATCAACCTTTCAGGCGTTATCAGAATCAGAGTAACGAGTATGTTTGAGGAATCCACCGTATCAAAAATACTTGAAATGGTGGAGAATGCATCAAGCCGCAAGGCTCCTGTGGAGAATTTCATAACAAAATTTGCGAAATATTATACGCCGGCGGTTGTGTTTTCTGCCATTGCGCTTGCGGTAATACCGCCGCTTGCAATAGCCGATGCCACATTCAGCACATGGATATACAGAGCGCTGCTGTTCCTGGTTGTATCCTGCCCGTGCGCGCTGGTAATCTCAATTCCTATGAGCTTTTTCAGCGGAATAGGCGCAGCATCTGCAAGAGGTGTGCTTGTCAAGGGCGGCAACTACCTTCAGATATTATCTAAGGTCAATACCGTTATATTTGACAAAACAGGCACCCTTACAACAGGCCGGTTCAAAGTTGATAAAATCTGCGGCGATAATCCCGATGAACTGCTGGCGCTTGCAGCAGCCTGTGAGCAGTATTCAAATCATCCGATTGCCGTATCGGTCAGAGAAGCATATAGCGGGGAGATATATGCGGCAGATGATGTGCAGGAGATAGCGGGCAGAGGTATCAAAGCCGTTATTGACGGCAAAGAGGTATATGCCGGTAATGCCAAGCTTATGCGTGAGCTTGGTATAGACAGTCTGCCGGAGGTTTCGGGAACAACCCTTGTCCATCTGGCATACAGAGACAGATATCTGGGATATATTTCAGTTGCGGATACTGTCAGGGAAGATACTGCCGAAGGACTCAAAGCCCTCAAGGATATAGGGATTACAGACCTTGTAATGCTTACAGGCGACAACAGAGAAACCGCCGAGAAGGTTGCAAAAAAGACAGGTATTACCAAGGTTCATGCAAACCTGCTTCCGGAGGACAAGGTTGCCATTGCAGAGCAGATTCTTGACAGGGGCAGAATTGCAGCCTTTGTAGGAGACGGAGTAAATGATGCTCCGGTGCTTGCAAGAGTTGATGCGGGCATTGCCATGGGCGGCCTTGGCTCTGCGGCTGCTATGGAGGCAGCGGACGTAGTTATAATGGATGACAACCCCAAAAAGATTTCTCTGGCAATCAGGATAGGGCGCAAGACGGTAAGACTTGCCAAAGAAAACATCTGGTTTGCCCTTATTGTCAAGCTGCTGGTGCTTGTTCTCGGCGCACTGGGTCTTGTAAATATGTGGGCTGCGGTATTTGCCGATGTAGGCGTTGCGGTAATAGCGATTGCAAATTCCATGAGAGCCCTCAGGGTTAAGTGAATATAAAATACACAAAACAGGGAAGATGTCTGTCAGTGCGGCGGGCATCTTTT
>CAVJEY010000017.1:0-20356 GCA_963648745.1 Christensenellaceae bacterium Phil1 | reverse complement strand
ACTATTTTTTTAGTAATAATCATGTGTAGTGACAACACGCAATAGGGAATTCAAGGTTAATGTTCCAATCGCTGAAGCAAGAAAATCCAGTAAAGCTTCCATTTCGCCTGCATTCCTGATTTTATGGCGATTAACAATGTCTTTGATATATGTTTCCCTGAACAGGTTGTCTAAAAGTTTTATCTTCTGTTCTTCTGTTGACGCAAGGGCCACAATCGGGATACCGCCATAAGTAACATATTCATTCCAACCGTCATATTTATGACCGTCATATACAGTCATGAATTCAGAAAAACTAAGCGGAAACATGTGGACTTCATCGCCACGTCCCCCAAATTCTGTTGAAATATCTCTGGATAAAAATCTGGCATTACTTCCGGTAACATAAACGTCACAATTCTTTCTGTCTGCAAGTCCGTTTAGAACACTGACAAATTCATCAAGCATCTGTACTTCATCCAATAAGAAATAGTATTTCTCATCGTCTTTGATTTGTTCAGTTGCCCATGGATAAAAGACATCCGGATTTCTGTATTGTTTGTTTTCAAATAAATCGAAAGCCATTTCGACAATATGGTTCTCATCAATTCCGCTTTCAATTAAATGCTTTTTAAATAATGTTCTTAACAAATATGATTTGCCACAGCGTCTGATTCCTGTGACGATTTTAATCAGGCCATTATGCTTACGAACTATTAACTGCTCTAAATAACGGTCTCTTTTAATTTCTCTCTCCATACCGGCACCTCTTAAAAGATATTTTTGTATATTAATGCTCAAAATTTCTTATATTATACCCTATGATATTATTATCTTCAATGTGTAAAGCTATTTTTGCAGCAGAAAAAGTAAGCAGCTGAAGTATATTGAACGCCCATCGGAGCCGGAGATTAAGGAGTACATCGCCGGAGGCAGGATGTATGGCAGCCCTGATTCAGAAAATGACTTAAATAAGGTGGATGAACTGCTGATTGCATCAATGTATATTTCAATAAAGACCTTTGCAACGAAGCAGGGATCTTTGCTTATAGGGCCATATTCCGGTTCCTTTCCTGATTACAGTATATGCAAATACGAAAAAATGTAAGAGATTCTTTTATTTTTCTTTACAGTTATATATATCACTTTGCGTATTTTCAGTACAGACCGGCTGCCTGAAACTGAGCTTTAGCCGGATTTATACCAGTTATCACAAAAAACCGCCAGTTATCTGAAACTGCTTGAAACGCTACTTTTCATATGCTACCTGACTTCCGTCGTTTTGCTCTAAAACTAGTACTCTATGTGCTGCAGCTACATCGGCAGGATACAGTCAAACAGGTTTTCAATTTCACGTTCAGACAGATATAAGGCATCGAGATTAGCAAGTCCCGTTGCCTTCTTTATTTTGCTGTTTGCATCCCTGTTTTTCGACAGGTTAATATAAGCGTCACGATCTTTCTTTACAACCCTGAAATCACGTATAAAGGAGATAATATCATAAGTGCTCACTTCGTTTTTGAAGCATTTTATCTCTAATACCCTGAGCAGGAATAACGCCAGATAGCATACAAGAAAATGTCCATAGATGGTTTCTTTCTTTTGAACGTATACCGGCCTTGCATCCAGAAACGATTTTGTAATACGGAAAGATTCTTCTATTTTCCATAACCTGTGATATGTGTTGTAAACATCTGAAGACGGCATATCTGTCTCTGAGGTTACAATCATATTGTACCCTGCAAACTTCATGTCCTCATCAATCTTTGCCTGATTGAGGCTGATTCCCACCTTTGTTTTTTTGCCGTTCTTGTCTACAGTTTTTACAGAAACATATTTTGCACTGTCGCCAAGTTCTTCCCTTGCCACACTCTTGCAGGTGACATAGGATGAGGCCTTTTGAACTTCTTTCATGATTTCTGCCCTTTGTTTTTCTGCAAGAGACGGGTTGAACGATACAATCCGTTTCTCTTTTACCGAAAAGGATATGTTGTGTATTTCTCCTGTTTCCGGATCTGTTTCCTTAAAGCTGTATGTGAATGTATCTATACAGGATTTAAGTTTGTACTTTAACTTTCCGTATTCATCATAAAAGCAGGTATATCTGTTATCGAAATTATCTTCAAGAAGAACCCACTTCTTTTCCTGTTTGCTGAGATTTGTGCCGTGTACGGATTTTGAAAAAATATAGCCGTCGTCTGCCTCCTTTACTGCAGCATAAATGTTTCTTGCACAGTTAAGGCCCTTGTCAGCAACCTGTACAGTTCTTCCTGATACGTTGCAGCGGTTTTTCATATCCTCAATTACAGATCTCAGGTGTGGCTTCTCAGACTCGTTTCCCGGAAACATACGCATGGAAAGAGGAATCAGATCATTGTCAAGCAAAAGAGCCTGCCCTATGATTGGTGAATGCCGGTTTTCTTTGGACGGGCCTTTTTGCCTGTCATCCTTAGGCAGGTCAATCTCAAAGTAGTAATTCGTGCAGTCAAAGAAACAGGTATCAAGCTTCCTTGGGAAAAGCTCCTCGTACTGGTGATTAAAAAGCTCTATATACTTTTCATATGAGCTTCCAACGAAAAACAGTCCGTCATATACCTGATCTTCGGAAATTGCCGCATGGTTAAAAAGAAGAGGGAACACACTGTTTACAGTCTTCGATTTTGAACACGGTTCAATAACTCTGGCATAAATGAGCTGTGTCAGCATATCGTATACACTGAACTGATATTGCTGAACAGAAGAAAGGATATCAATCACATCCTTTACGCCAAGTTCATCTATGAGAGCTTTGAGCAGGAAGTAACCTGTATTTTTCTCTATGATTTCATTAAAGGCTCTTGGACGTGTAGAATCATCAAGGTCAGCAAGCCTTTTTTCCTCCTCTCTGGAAACGAGCTCCTTGTAGTAGCTTATCGGATCGGGAATGTCTGCTGATTTAAGATCCTCTGCATATCCGAATGATTTGATACATCTGGTTCTTGCCTGCTTGAGATTCTTGTCCCAGTATGTTTCGTACATCTGCAGATAAATACCTTTTTTCTTCTTGTCCTTGCGTAAAAAATATCCCATGAAACACCTCCATATCTAGAGTACTATGCGGTACTATTATTATATCACAGGAAAAATTTTTTGTCAACAAAAAAAATACGGGCAAAGGCCAGTATTTTCAATATTTCTGACGGGGTAAGGCTAAGAGGTGCTCCGGAATTTTCCTAGTACTAACGACGGAAGACGGGCTTTTTCTGTTTTTCGCAAGACGCAATATTTTTTTTATGGGAATATTCCTTTGAAACCATATCTATGATATAATGACTATGTTTAATTACCGACGGATTTAAGGGGACATGATGAAAAAATTTACAGGAGCGGGAATGCAGGTGAATATAGGTACGGGAGGCTGCTGCGAATGCGGATCGGATATGAATCTCAAACTCGAAAGACCCTCTGTGCTTCTTCACAGCTGCTGCGGCCCGTGCAGCACTGCCGTAATCGAGCGTCTGCTTTCGGATTACAGTATTACGGTATTCTTTTACAATCCCAACATTACAGAGGCGGATGAATATGAGCTGAGGCTTGATGCCCAGAGGAGCGTCATAGACAGATTCAACGGCGGCGGCAGGTTTATCATCGACAGGATAGGTCTTGTCGAGGGCGCCTACAGACCCGATATTTTTCTGCATAGCGTCAGAGGCCTCGAAGATGAGCCGGAGGGAGGCGCAAGGTGCAGTGTGTGCTTCAGACTGCGGCTTGAGGAGACAGCCCGCAGGGCAAAGCTGGGCGGCTATGATTTTTTTGCAACCACGCTGACCGTAAGCCCGCACAAAAACTACCCCCTTATATCTCAGATAGGCAGAGAGATTGCAGACAGCTACGGCATAGGCTTTCTTGATATGGACTTCAAGAAAAAAGCCGGATTTCAGAGAAGCATAGAGCTGTCAAAGGAGTTTGGGCTTTACAGACAGAACTACTGCGGATGCAGATTTTCACGATGGTTTGACAGACCTGATTCAGAAGATAAAATATAACTTACAACCAGAGGAGGACATTTGATGTCAAAACTAATAATTCCGGAAGGCTATATGCCGGCTGTTGACTATATGGAGTCACAAAGGGCAATCAAAAAAATCAAAGACTTTTTCCAGCAGGAGCTGGCTTACGGACTTTCACTCAGACGTGTTTCGGCACCGCTTTTTGTAATACCCGAAAGCGGACTTAATGATAATCTCAACGGCGTTGAGAGAACCGTGCAGTTTACGATTAAGGACATGGACGAGCAGACGGTTGAGATAGTGCAGTCCCTTGCCAAATGGAAGCGCATGGCGCTGGGCAAATACGGCATACCGGCAGGAAACGGCATATATACCGACATGAACGCCATCAGGAGAGATGAGGAGCTTGACAATCTTCACTCGATTTATGTTGACCAGTGGGACTGGGAAAAGGTAATAAACAGAGAGCAGAGGACAGAGGAATACCTGAGAGAAACAGTCACAACCATATACAATGCCCTCAAAAATCTCGGAGACTATGTCAACAGACTTTACAGAGATATACAGACAGAGCTGCCTAACGAAATCACCTTCGTTACAACTCAGGAGCTGGAGGACAGATGGCCTGACAAAACCCCAAAAGAAAGAGAAAACCTCATAGCGGAAGAAAAAAGAGCAGTATTCATTATGAAAATAGGCGGGGCTTTGAAATCAGGCGAGAAGCATGACGGCAGAGCGCCAGACTATGATGACTGGGAACTCAACGGAGATATAATTCTGTGGAACGAAGTGCTTGGTATGGCATTTGAGATATCCTCAATGGGCATCAGAGTTGACGAGGAGGCAATGGCAAGACAGCTTGCGGCATCGGGCAAAGAGGACCGAAAGAATCTGCCTTTCCACAAGGCGATACTTAACAGAGAGCTTCCTTACAGTATCGGCGGAGGCATAGGACAGAGCCGTCTTTGCATGTTCTTCCTGCGCAAGGCTCACATAGGAGAGGTTCAGGTTTCGGTATGGCCTGAGGACATGGATCGTGAATGCAGGCAGCACAATATATTCCTGCTGTAGTGCGATGAAATATGCAGATATTGTAATTGACAACAAAAGTCAGATGACTGATGTGTTTTATACATACCTTTGCAGGGATGAGGATGCAATTATCGGACAGAAGGTATATGTGCCCTTTGCCAGAAGCAAGACTCTGAGAGAAGGCTATATATTCGATGTCAGAGACGAGGACGACAGAAACCTCAGATTCAGAGAGGTTGATCACGCAGATGAGAATATCTGTCTGAATGATGAGATGATACAGACCTGCAGATGGATGAAAAAACGCTATCTTGTCAAATATATAGACGGAGTGAACTGTTTTACTCCGGCGGGAGGTCCGCCAAAGCGGGAACTGAAACACAAGCAGCCTGTTTTGCCGGAGCATTCCCAAAGAACCCTTACATCCGAGCAGCAGGTGGCATTAGACCGGCTGAAGCCGTATATCTCAGACAGGCAGCATGGAATATTTCTTGTTCACGGCGTTACATCAAGCGGCAAGACCGAGGTGTATATACGGGCGATAGAGCAGGTTTTAGCTTCGGGCAGGACCGCGATAATGATGGTGCCTGAGATTTCACTGACGGGACAGGTAACAGACCGTTTTGAAAAATATTTCGGAAGCGATATGATTGCGGTAATGCACAGCCGCATGACAAAGCCTCAGAGATATGTCCAGTGGCAGAGAATCAGAATCGGCAGCGTCAGAATAGTGATAGGCGCGCGTTCGGCGGTGTTTGCGCCTCTTGAAAACATCGGAATCATAATTCTTGATGAGGAGCATGAGGCAACCTACAAATCGGATATGACTCCGAGATACGAGGCTCTGGAGGTGGCAATCAAAAGAGCCGGATATTACGGCGGCATAGTGGTGCTCGGAAGCGCCACACCTTCGGTTGTATCATCACAGCGCGCGGATGAGGGTATCTATCACAGGATAGAAATGAAAACAAGATTCAACAGCAACCCTCTGCCGGAGGTTGATATTGTAGATATGAACGGGGAACTGCGAAACGGCAACAGATCTCTTTTGAGCAGAGAGCTTTACGACCGCATGAACAGGACTCTTTCAGGCGGGCAGCAGGTTATTCTGCTTCTTAACAGGCGGGGATTTTCGACATATATTTCATGCAGAGAATGCGGGCATGTGATGAAATGCCCTGTATGCGGCATAAGCCTTACATATCACAGGGATATAAACGGGCTTTACTGCCATTTCTGCGGACACAAGGAGGCTGTGCCTGATGTGTGTCCCGAATGCGGGCAGGAATCCCTCAGAATGCAGGGCGCGGGCACACAAAAACTCGAAGATGAAATCGAAAGACTTTTTCCTGACGCCGCATATGCAAGGCTTGACATGGATACTGCAAAACGTGCGGGAGTTATGGACAGAGTGCTCAAATCGTTTGCAAGGCACAAAACCGATATATTAATAGGCACGCAGCTTATTGCAAAAGGACTTGATTTTGACAATGTCGGGCTTGTCGGAATTGTTTCGGCAGACAGCTCGCTTAATATACCGGACTTCAGAGCGCCGGAGAGGACATTCCAGCTTATAACGCAGGCCGCAGGCAGGGCGGGCAGAGGAGAGCTTCGGGGAAGCGTCATAATACAGACATTTTCTCCGGACAACTATGCAGTCAGAGCGGCTTCGGAGCATGACTATGAAGGATTCTGCAGAGAGGAGCTGAAGCTCAGAAAGCTTATGTGCTATCCGCCTTATTATGATCTGATCCGCCTTATATTTTCAGGAGAGGATGAAAACCGGGTGGCAAATGAGGCAGACGGCTGGTATCAGAGCCTTAACGAAATGCTCCATACAGGATTTATTTACAGGCCGCAGCCGGCGCCTGTAAGTAAAATCAAAGAGATTTACAGATATCATATGATGATTAAATGCCCCAAGGGGAAGCGCGGGCTTTTTCTTGGAGCTTTAGATAAACTCAACAGAGAAAACAGCAGCGGCAAAACAAAAGTAAATGTGGGGATAGACATAAACCCATACAGTTTTATTTAGCGGAGGACAAAATGGCATTAAGAAATATTGTGGTAGAAGGTGACGAGATACTCAGAAAGCACTGCAGAGAGGTGGACAAAATCACCGACAGGACAAAAGTGCTTCTCGACGATATGCTTGAAACCATGCGTATGGAAAACGGAGTTGGAATCGCAGCTCCGCAGGTTGGCGTTATGAGAAGAATTTTCATAACGGAGGCAGAGCCTGACAGGGTTGTGGAATTTATAAATCCTGAGATTATTGAATTAAGAGGCGAGCAGACAGGCGCGGAAGGCTGCCTTTCGGTTCCGGGACTCATAGGTGATGTCACAAGACCCGAATATGTCAAGATTAAAGCTCTTGACAGAAACGGAGATGAGTTCACACTGGAGCTTGAGGAGTTTGATGCGGTGGTTACGTGTCACGAATTTGATCATCTTGAGGGTATACTTTATATCGACAAGGCCGAAAATATAAGAAGCGCGGCAGCAGAATCAGAGGAAGAATAAATGAAAACAGTATATATGGGAACTCCCGATTTTGCAGTGAGACCTCTCGCAGCCATTGCAGAGGCGGGCTACGAAATCGGATATGTTGTAACGCAGAGGGACAAAGCGCGAAACAGAGGCAAAAAAATAATGTTCACACCTGTCAAGACAAAAGCGGCTGAACTGGGAATCCCTGTGCTTCAGCCCGAAAAAGTGAAGGGTGATGAGGAGTTTTTCAGAACTCTTGAGGAGTATGCTCCAGATATTATAGTTGTTGCGGCTTACGGACAGATACTTCCGGAGCAGATTCTGACGCTTCCGGAATACGGCTGCGTCAACATCCACGCATCGCTATTGCCAAGACACAGAGGCGCGGCGCCTATACAAAGAGCAATACTTGACGGCGACGAGAGGACGGGAGTCACGATAATGCAGATGGCAAAAGGTCTTGATACAGGTGATATGCTCCTCAAAAAAGAATGCCTCATAGACGGCAAGACTGCAGATGAGCTTCACGATGAGCTGTCAGCCATGGGCGCGCAGCTTATAGTAGAGTTTCTTGACAGACTTTCATCGGGAAATCCCCCTGAGCCTGTCAGACAGGACGATTCGCTTTCGACCTACGCTCCGATGATATTCAAAGAGGACGGGCGTATAGATTTCAGCCGTCCTGCTGAAGAAACAGAGAGACAGATAAGAGCGCTCAGCGCATACACTGTATATAACGGCGAGATATTCAAAATCCACAGAGCCTGTGTGAAGGATGTGCCGTGCAGCCTGCCTGCAGGTACGGTTGCGGGGCTTTCCGACGAAGGCATCGAAATATCGGCAGGCGGCAGAATCCTTGTCGCGCAGGCGGTGCAGGTTCCGGGCAAACGCAGAATGGATGCCGGAGATTTCCTCAGAGGCAGCAGTCTGACGGCCGGAACAGTGCTTGGATAAGGAGAAATTTATGTTTTACTATTATGACTGGACAATGATACTGCTGGTGCCTGTAATCATATTCACAATATATGCGCAGGCAAAGGTAAGCAGCAGATACAGCAGATATTCAAAAGTCAGAACAGCCAGAGGAATTACGGGAGCGCAGGCGGCTCAGGAGATAATGAGAGCAAACGGCATCAGCGTTCCCATAGAGGTTATTCCCGGCAGACTGACAGACCACTACGACCCGTCCAAAAAAGTTTTAAGACTTTCATCCGCGGTTGCGGAGGGTGATTCGATAGCATCGGTTGCGGTTGCGGCTCACGAGGTCGGACACGCGCTGCAGCACGCGGAAGGTTATGTGCCCATTAAAATCAGAGGCGCCATAATCCCTGCTGTCAACATATCATCAAGACTGGCGTGGCCGGCAATAATCATCGGAATTATTATAGAACAGGCGGGAATGATATATGAGGGCAACCTCATATTCACGATAGGAATTGTACTGTTTGCAGCTGTGGTTGCGTTTCATGCAGTTACACTTCCGGTGGAACTTAATGCAAGCAGGCGGGCGCTGGCTCAGATTGAGTCACTGGGTATCGTATATCCGGAGGAGAAGCGCTCTGCCTCAAAAGTACTGTCAGCGGCAGCCATGACATATCTTGCGGCTTTGGCAGCGGCACTGATGCAGCTGATAAGACTGTTACTGATAAGGGGGCGTGAATAATGGACATCAACAGAAAAACAGCGTATTATACACTGATGGACATTGAAACCAAAAAATCTTTTTCAAATCTTTCACTGAATCATAACATCATCGTATGCAACCCGCCGTCACCTGCGTTTGTAAGGGAACTGGTCTACGGAGTGCTTGAAAACAAGCTGCTCCTTGATTACATAATAGACAGACTTGTTCCCACAGGAGCGGACAAAGTCAAAACCGGCGATCTGGTGGTACTCAGAATGGGCATATATCAGCTGGGATATATGGACAAAGTGCCTGAATACGCTGCAGTAAACGAAAGCGTAAACCTTGCCAAAAAATTCTGCAAGGGCAGACAGGGCTTTATAAACGGAGTGCTCAGGACATATATCAAAGAAAAATACACGATTAAACTTCCGGACAGAACAGAAGACGAAATCAGATATCTTTCGGTTAAATATTCCTATGCGCCGTGGATAATCAGACTGTGGCTTGAAAAATACGATATGGATTTTGTGGAGGAGCTTCTTGCGGCAGGCAACGAAACACCCGATGTTACAATCAGAATGAACTGGCTCAAGACCATGAAGCCTGACCTTATCAGAAGGCTCAACGAAAAAGGCTTTGAGACAAGCGAGGGCAGGCTCTGCAAAAACGCAATACATGTCAAAGGCAGCGGACTTCTTAACAATGCCATATACAAGCACGGATATTTTTCGGTGCAGGACGAGGCCTCAATGCTTACAAGCGAGAAGCTTGACCCTCAAAAAGGCGACCTGATTATGGATGTATGTGCGGCGCCGGGAGGCAAGACATTTGCCATTGCGGAGAGAATGGACAACAAAGGCCTTGTCATAGCCTCTGACATATACAAGCGCAAGCTTGACATTATAGACAAAGAGGCCAAACGACTGGGAGTCAAAATAGTCCAGACAAGAACATGGGATGCAACCAGAGTTGATTCGTCAATGATAGGCAAGGCCGACAGAGTGCTTGTGGATGTGCCGTGTTCGGGACTTGGAGTAATACGCCGGAAACCCGAAATCAAGTACAAGAATATGGACAGCGAAATGAAAACCCTGCCTATAAAACAGAGAGCGATACTTGAAGCGTCGGCTCATTATGTCAAGCCGGGCGGAATACTTCTTTACAGTACCTGCACCATCAACCACTACGAAAACGACAGGATTGTAAATGATTTTCTTAATAAATCAGATGAGTTTGAAGAACTCGAAAGAATACAGCTGTTCCCTAATGTTGACGGGACAGACGGCTTCTTCATATGCAAAATGAGAAGAATAAAAACAGTTACTAACAATTAGCATGGAGAGATGTATGTTGCAGATAGGATTTAAGACACACAAAGGACAGGTGAGAAGTCACAATGAAGATGCGTGCTTCATTATCCCCGAATACAGCATCTTCGTGGTTGCCGACGGCGTCGGAGGAAATTCCGGCGGCGAGGTAGCCTCGCGTACGGCAGTCTATGAAATCACTCAGTTTGTTCATGGCAATCCTCTGCCGGAGGATGCGTCTGCTGCGCAGATCAAATCGTATTTTACCGAATGTCTTTCAAATGTCAATGACATGATATACCGGAAAGCAGACAGAAGCGGCGACAACAGCGGTATGGCCACAACTGTGGTGGTGTGCTGCATCAGAGGCGGCTATGCGTATATAGCGCATGTCGGTGACAGCAGAGCCTACATATGCAGAAACAAAGCGCTGACGCAGATTACAGAGGATCATACCTATGTGAACGCCCTTGTAAAAGCGGGAATTATAACGGCTGAGGAAGCGGCGGATCATGAGCAGCGCCATATGATTACAAGAGCGCTTGGCGCGGAAGAAACGGTTTCACCTGATTTCAAACAGGTTGAGATCAGAGAAAACGATATCATTCTTCTGTGCACGGACGGACTGTTTGGAGAAGTGGAAGAACCTCTGATAACAGAGATTTTAAGCAGCAGCCGGTATACAATGTCAGAAATGGCATCGTTACTGGTTGATGAGGCAAATAAATCGGGCGGAGCAGATAATATTACGGTTATCTGCCTGAAAATTTAGGAGGAATCAATGAGTGTAAAATTACTTGCAGGTAGATATGAATTAATAGAAAAAATAGGCGACGGAGGAATGGCTATTGTCTATAAGGCAAGATGCAGACTTCTCAACCGATATGTTGCAATCAAAATCCTGAAGCCTGAATACACCAAAGATGCAAAAGTGCTTGACAATTTCAGGCGGGAGTCACAGGCTGCGGCAAGCCTTTCGCACCCTAATATCGTAAACATATACGATGTCGGCAGGGAAGGCAACATACACTATATCGTAATGGAGCTTATAGAGGGCATGACCCTTGCGGACATGATAGATGAAGAGGCTCCGATGCCTTACAAAAAAGTTATAAACATCACAAGGCAGATTGCGGCAGGGCTTTCATTTGCCCACAAAAACAACATAATACACAGAGACATCAAGCCTCACAACATACTTATGACCAAAGACGGCGTTGCCAAAATCGCAGACTTCGGAATAGCCAAGGCCATTTCGGAATCGACAATTATGAAAAACACCACAAGTGATGATATGGTTATGGGCTCTGTTCATTATTTTTCACCCGAACAGGCAAGAGGCGGCTATGTCGATGCCAAATCCGACATATATTCACTGGGAATAGTTATGTATGAGATGCTGACAGGCAGAGTGCCGTTTGATGCGGAATCCCCTGTCGCAATAGCACTGATGCATATGAACGACCCTATGACTCCGCCTTCATACTATGTTTCGGGCATACCGCCGAGACTTGAAAACATAATTATGAAAGCCACAGACAAAGTTCAGGTCAACAGATTCGCCACAGTAGATGAGCTTATCAGAGAGCTTGACAATATAGAGATGGTATCAAGAGTTGTCGGAGAGTCTGCCATAGCGCCCGAAAAGCACGAGGAAAGGCACGAAGCGGCTCCCGAAAGACAGCCCGAAAAAAGAAAAAAACAGAAAGCATCAAAACCGTCAAACAAAAAAATCCCGATTATAATTGCTGCGGCAGCTGCGGCTGTTGTTCTGATAGTTGCCGGTATATTGGTGTTTGGCGGCGGCGACAAAAACGAAGTCAAGGTGCCAGACCTTACGGATATGACCTATGAAGAGGCAGAGGCAGAGCTTGAAGAGCTCGGACTTGAAATAGAAATGGGCAACGAGGTGTTCAGCGACAAATACGATGAGGGCAAAATAGTTTCCCAGTCGCCAAAAGCTGATATGAAGGTCAAAAAAGGCAAGAGCATCAGAGTAAACATAAGCAAGGGTTCAGGTGTTGAAACCGTGCCGAGCGTAATCGGGCAGACAGTGGATCAGGCAAGAGCAACTCTTGAGGCTAAAGGCTTTACACTGGGAAGCGTTACAGAAGAAGAGAGCGATTCGCCTGAGGGAACAGTTATAAGTCAGAGCCCTGGTGCAGGGACAGAGGTTGAAGGCTCTCAGGCCGTAACGGTAGTCATCTCAAAGGGCAGAAGCGTCAAAGAGGTTACAATGCCGGGACTTTTAGGCAAATCGCTTGATTCGGCCAAGGCCGAAATAGAATCGGCAGGTCTCAAGGTCGGCAGTATTACCTACGGCTTCAGCGACGATTATCCGTCGGGACAGGTAATAGAGCAGCAGTACAGCAGCGGCACCTTACTTCAGGAGCAGACTTCGGTGGGCATCAAGATAAGCAAAGGACCTGAGCCTCAGCCGGATGTGCCAGATGACAATGAGGAGGAAGAAGAGGTAGAATAGCTTTATATGAAGGGTATTATAGTCAAAGGCATTGCAGGATTTTATTATGTCAGCTGCGGCGATGAAATCATCGAATGCAAAGCGAGAGGAATCTTCAAAAACAGAGGAATAACACCTGCGGTGGGAGATGAGACTGAAATAAGCCTTACAGAGCCGGGCAGAGGAGTTATAGAGGAGATACTGCCGCGCAAAAACGTATTTATAAGGCCTCCGATTGCCAACATAGATACATTTATTGTAGTAATGGCGGCATCACATCCGAAGCCCAATTTCCCCGTCATTGACAGATTCCTTGTGATGGCGGATGCCAGGGATGCCGATATTGTAATATGCGTCAACAAAACAGATATAGCAAAGCCGGAGGATATTGACAGAATCAGAGAAATCTACGATGGGATTTATCCCATTGTTATGGCAAGCGCCCGGACGGGAGACGGCATAGAGCAGCTCAAATCAAAGCTTTCAGGTAAGAAAGCCGCATTTGCGGGACCGTCGGGAGTCGGCAAATCAAGCCTCCTCAATGCAATGCTTCCGCAGGCAAACGCACAGATGGGAGAGATTTCCCCAAAAACAAAACGCGGCAGGCATACCACAAGACACGTTGAGATATTTGATGTCGGAGATTTTATGATATATGACACTCCGGGCTTCACATCGTTTGATATAACAGAGGCGGATGAGGGCACACTCTATCTGCATTATCCGGAGATGGCGGTATACAAAGGCAAATGCCGCTATGACGACTGCAGACACCTCAAAGAGCCCGGCTGCATGGTCAAAAAAGCCCTTGAGGATGGCAGGATTCACCCGATGAGGTATGAATCATACAAAATGCAGATTGAAGAGCTGCGAAGCAAAAAGAATAAATACTAAGGAGAAATGAAATGGCAAAGCTTGCACCGTCAATACTGTCGGCTGATTTTTCGAGGCTGGCAGAGCAGGTAAACGAAATCGAAAAAGCAGGAGCGCATCTGATACATGTAGACGTAATGGACGGACATTTTGTACCCAATATCACATTCGGAGCGCCGGTAATGAAAAGCCTGCTGGGCAAAACAGGCATTCCCTTTGATGTGCATCTGATGATAGAAAACCCTGATATGTATGTAGCTGATTTTGTAACCGAAAACACAGAGTACATAACAGTTCATCAGGAGGCGTGCATTCACCTGCACAGGACAATACAGAACATCAGATCTCACGGAGTCAAAGCGGGAGTTTCAATCAACCCCGCAACACCTGTATGTATGATACAGGAGGTGCTTGCGGATGTTGACATGGTGCTTGTAATGTCCGTAAATCCGGGGTTTGGAGGCCAGAAATTCATACCTTCCGCCCTTGACAAAATCAGAGAGCTTGACAGCATAAGAAAACAGCGGGGACTTGATTTTGCAATAGAGATAGACGGCGGGGCAGGAGCAGACAATATTGATGAAATACTTGCCGCAGGCACAGATATAGTCGTGGCAGGCTCATCGGTATTCAAAAAAGGAGATATCAGAGAGCAGGTGAAACTGCTCACACAGAATATGTAATCATAGAGGGCTGCAGCGCGGCCCTCAAAAAACAGGAGTTAAAATGATAAAAATATATTTTCTTGCGGACAACAAAACAGACAGACCGCCCTGCAGCGCGGAGCACGGGCTTTCAATATACATAAAAACAGGAGACAAAAACATACTCTTTGACACGGGAGCATCGGATATGTTTGCGGCAAATGCCTCTTTAATGGGTGTTGATCTTGCAGAGGCGGATATGTGCGTCATAAGCCATGGCCATTACGACCATACGGGCGGCGTTCCGGCATTTTGCAGGATTAATGACAGCGCGCCGGTGTTCATACACAAAAACGCATTCAAAAAAACATACGGCCTTGTAAACGGCGTGCCCGAAAAACAGACGACAGGCATCAGATGGACAGAGCGGGAATACGAGGAGCTTCTGCCGAGGCTCATATTCACAAAAGGCGTACTTAAGGTAAGCGATGACATAGTTATATCGGGCACAATTCCGGATGTAGCAGGCTGCCTTCCCACAGAGCTGTTTTACGAAAAAACAGAGGACGGCGAGCTTGTGCCCGACAATATGGATCACGAGCAGTTTCTCATAATCAGAGACAGAGATGAGGACGGCAAAAGCAACGGGCTGTATATATTCTCAGGCTGCAGCCACAAGGGAGTTATCCCTGTACTGAGATATGCCAGAGAGATTTTTCCGGACGAAAAAATCATATGTCTTGCTGCGGGTATGCACCTTTACAGCGCCTCAGATGAGGACAGGCAGAGAGTTGTAACGGAAGTGTTAAACGAGCATATCCGGACAGTTATGCCTGTTCACTGCACAGGTATAGACGCTATCTGTGACCTCAGAGCGGCTATGGGCAAATCATGTGTGGTCGCATTTGCGGGAGCCTGCTATGAATATTAAAGAAGCGGCGGTCAGGTATCTTGAGCACAGAAGCCGCACCTGCGGAGAGATGAGAGAGCATCTTGCACAGAAGGGCTTCGGAGCATCGGAGATACAGCAGACCATAGAAGAATTAAAACAGCTGCATTACCTCGATGATTTTCAGTATACCATAGCGTATCTGAACTACGGGTTTTCAAAGGGCAAGGGCATCAGACTGATAAAATACGAGCTTTATGACAAAGAAGTTGACAGCAATACAGTAGAGGATGCCATGTGCTCATATGAGGAGGAGTACGGAGTAAGCCTTGACGAATTTGAAGTGACAAGAGCAATGGAGCAGGCAATGAGAGTAACAGACGGAGTCTGCCCTGATGAAAAAACAGCGGCTAAAATAGCCAGAAGGCTCTCATCAAAAGGCTACAGCAGCGATGTGATATACAAAGTGATAGGACAGATCAGAAAACAGGAACCATGAATCAGCATCAGAGAACAGAAAAACTCATAGGCGAAGAGAATATGCAAAAGCTCAGAGCCTGCCGCGTGGCAGTGTTTGGAACAGGCGGAGTCGGAGGCTTTGCGGTTGAAGCACTTGCAAGAGCAGGCACAGGCAGCATAGATATTATAGATAAGGACAGCGTTGATATAACCAATATCAACAGACAGATAATAGCGCTTCACAGCACGGTAGGCAAAAGCAAGGTTGATGTTATGAAAGAAAGAATACTTGACATCAATCCTGAGTGCAGGGTGAATGCCATACCGAAATTCTTCCTGCCCGAAACAGCGGATGAGTTTGATTTCACGCAGTACGACTATGTTATAGATGCGGTGGACACAGTTACGGCCAAGCTTGAAATAATATCGATATGCAGCAGGAACAGTATACCGGTGATATCCTCTATGGGTACAGGCAACAAGCTTCACCCGGAAATGCTGCAGATAGCGGATATATATGATACAAAAATATGCCCTCTCGCCAAAGTCATGCGAAAGGAACTCAAAAAAAGAGGCATAAAGAGCCTCAAATGCGTCTACTCACAGGAGGAGCCTGTAAAAACAGGAGACAGAACCCCGGCAAGCATATCTTTCACACCGCCGGTTGCGGGAATGCTGATGGCGGGAGAGGTTATAAGAGATCTGCTTGAGATTAAATAATGCACCAAAAAAAGTACATATAATGCAGTACCCTGTATATGGAGTTAAGGATAACAACTTTTCAGGAGGTACAGATATATGATTACTTTATTACCGGTTATATTTATTCTGACAGCAGGTGCTTTGCTTTCGCTTTTGTGGGCGGATTTCAAAAAAGACTTAAAAATGGAGAGATATTATCAGGAGGTGGCTCTTATTACCGCCTCAAAAGAAAGGATGGGTGTTTATGAGCATCAGAGCACTAAAAGCAGATATTACAAAGCTTCAGACAGATGCAATCGTAAATGCGGCTAACAATACGCTTCTTGGCGGAGGCGGTGTTGACGGCGCAATACACAGAGCCGCAGGGCCTGAGCTTCTGGCTGAATGCAGGACACTGAACGGCTGCGAAACAGGACAGGCCAAAATCACCGGAGGCTACAGACTGCCTGCAAAGTATGTGATACATACGGTGGGGCCTGTATGGTACGGCGGAGAGCAGGGCGAACCGCAGCTTCTTGCAGATGCATACAAAAACAGCCTGAAACTTGCTGCCGAATACAATCTTAAATCGATAGCTTTTCCTGCAATATCAACAGGCGTATACGGATATCCCAAAGACAAAGCGGCGCATATTGCCGTGGATACCGTCAGAGAATTTCTCAAAGGATATGATATGGAGGTCATTCTGACTGCTTTTTCAGACAGCGACCTCAAAAGATACGAGGATATATTGCAGCGGGACTTGTAAACAGCCCGGCAAAGGTGTAAAATCTGCATATATTACTTTATGAGGAGAAGCGGTATGGATTTAATAAATGCTATAGAATATTTTTTTACAGATATATTTGAAGGCCAGAAGGATCTTGATCTGAAGGTGTATGTTGAGGCAAGCCCCAAAAACATATTCAAAAAAAAGGACTATGAAGGCAATATCAGAGAATACAAAAGACTAAAAGATCTGGCGCTGCGGATTGACACGGAGTCGATTGAGACAGATGAGAACGACTATGAGCTTATGGAGCTTTTCTGTATATTTGAAGAAACCCTTGCGCTTTACAACCTTTATACGGACAGAGGCATAGCGGTTCAGGATTTTCTGCGCCGCAAGGCCGCAGGTGAAAAACCTGCCAACAGCGAATACAAAGAGGCGACATCCAAGCAAAAATCAGCCGCCGCCGCATTTTCAAGAAGCTACAATGACCTCAGCGTTGCATATGCGGACTATGTGCAGCACAGAAGCGAAGAAGAGGCATAGCCATGAGCAGCGGACAGGCCAAAAAACTCTATATACTCTACATACTCGAAATACTCAGGAAATATTCCGATGACAGACACAGACTGCGCCAGCAGGACATCATAGAAATTATGCAAAAAGACTACGATGTTTCATGCGAGCGCAAAGCCGTGGCCAGAAACATAAGCGACCTGCAGTGGCTTGGATATGACATAGAGACAGAGGGAGGGTATTATCTGGCAGAGAGAGAATTTGAGGACAGCGAACTGAGGCTCCTTATAGATTCGGTGCTTGCCTCAAGATATATCCCCGCAAATCAGGCCAGAGACCTTATAGCCAAGCTTGCGGACAGATCAAATGTATACTTCCGCAAACAGGTGCGCCATGTAAGCAACATCGAAAAAATGGAGCATACGGCAAGCCAGCTTTTTTATACCATAGAGGTTTTGAGTCAGGCCATAGAGGACGGCCGCAAGGTGAGATTTTTTTACAACAGATATGACGAGACCAAAACTCTCCGCAAAACAGGCAGAGAGAAGCATCTTGTGAACCCGTACCAGATTGTGGTTGCAAACGGCAGATACTACCTTATAGCCAATATAGACAAATACAGCAACAGCACTCATTTTCGCGTCGAAAAAATTTCAGACGTTGAAATTACCGATATGGCGGTAAAGCCTGTCAGAGAGGTTGATGAATTTCACAACGGCCTTAACCTGCCTCAGCATATGGCAGAGCACATATATATGTTTTCTGGCAGATCGCAGCTTGTCAGAATGAGAGTTTTACAGTCGGGAATCAACGATGTCATAGACTGGCTGGGCACAGACATACAGATTACAAGAGAGTCTGAGGATACCCTGCTGGTTGATGTGAGGGCAAACCCGCAGGCCATGAAATACTGGGCGGTGCAGTTTGGCGAAAAAGTAGAGATACTGCTCCCCGAAACACTGCGCGAGGAAGTCAGGGAGCTTGTAACAAAAATATACAACAAATACGAAAGGTGATATTAACCATGAAACACATACTCATAACCGGAGGACCAACAAACGAATATATAGACGAGGTGATGAAAATAACCAATATGTCTACAGGCAGCCTGTCAACAGCTCTCGGAATGAGATTTTTAGAGGCGGGATATTCGGTGACACTTGTGCTCAACAGAAGCGTGAATACCGAAAAACTCCTGAATATGGAGCAGAGCGCAAACCTTGAAATAATACCTGTCGAGACCACAGCGGACATGCTTGAAGCAATAGAGACCTGCAGCAGAGGCAGTCACTGTGATGCGCTGATACACGCTGCCGCAGTGGGAGATTACACAGGTGAGTTTTCATTCCTGCTTGAGGATATGGCAAAGGAACTGTTTGCAATCAAAGACAGCGCTGCAAGCGCAGATGATTTTCTGAAGGTTATGACAGACCCCAAATGCAGACTTGACGATTCCAGCAAGATTTCAAGCTATCAGCAGAATCTGACGGTCAAGCTGGGACTTACGCCTAAAATCATAGCAAGACTCAGGGAATGGTATCCGGATACGCTTCTCATAGGCTGCAAGCTTCTTGAAAACGTGCCTAAGGAAGAACTTTATTCCGTTGCGCAGAAGCTGTGCAGCAAAAACAGTATGGACTATATAATGGCCAATGACCTTGCAGATCTGCGCTGCGGCAAAATGGCAAGACATATTGTGACAGATGACGGCTATACAGGCATCAGCCTTGACACTCCGCAGGACATATTTGAGTTTGTGGACGGTAAGCTGAAATGACGTCAGCAGACTCTGAACAAGGAAGGAAACAAAATGGAAATAGAGCTCAAATACAGTATTGAAGATGACAGCATAATCCGAAGTATTATGGAGGACAGAATCTTTACATCCATTGAAAAAAAGGATTCAAGAGAAACTCTGTCAATGCGCGCCGTATACTTTGATACGGCAGAGGGGGATCTCCGCCAGAACCATATAGCTTTCAGAATAAGGCTGGAGGGAAGCAGATATATTGCAACACTCAAAAGAAGAAGCAGCGCCGAAGGCGGACTTCACAGGAGAGAGGAAATAAATGCGCCTGTAACGGACAGCGATTTTGCACTGCATCCGGCACTGTCTGTTTTTTCGGGAGATGAGCTGATTGCCGATCTTCCGGAGGAGCTTACGGCAAGAGAGCTGATACCCGTAATGGAAATGAATTTCGTAAGAGAGCATTTCAGGATTGATTACAAGGGCAGCATTATGGAGGTTTCGGCAGATCAGGGAGACATATCCGCAGCGGGCAGCTCCTGCCCTATATGTGAAATGGAGATAGAGCTTTATTCAGGCTGCGAGGACGATCTTGTGAAGCTGGGCAGGCAGGTGCAGAAGGCATATGGACTCAAAGAGGAAAACATAAGCAAATATGCCAGAGGTCTTGCGCTGCTTGAGGGACAGAGCGAATAATAAATATGGGCAATATGGGTTGAGTAAATCAACTGTAACAGGGTATATTATATGCAAACCTGTTGAAATCCAAGGTATGCAGTGATATACTTTAGATGATAGCAAAACATCCTGAACGATTCTTTTGATTTAATACAAAGAAAGGACCGTCAGGAACATGATGAATAAAAATAATGTAATCCGGTATCCTTTCAGCAGACAGCTAATGTTTGCGAAAGTTATGGAAGATGCCGGAC
>CAVJEY010000016.1:0-20365 GCA_963648745.1 Christensenellaceae bacterium Phil1 | reverse complement strand
AAAGTAAGCAGCTGAAGTGTATTGAATGCCCATCGGAGCCGGAGATTAAGGAGTACATTGCCAGAGTCAGGATGTATGGCAGACTTGATTCAGAATAAGGGGGATGAGTTGCTGAGCTTATAGTACCAGAACATATTTCTTCGTTAATCAGTGACCTCAATAAGCTCATGCTCTACACCTTCTCCGGCATTAAGAGCGGCAATGCCTCGCTTCAGGTGTGATATGTTGCTTTCAGAATAAAAAGGGTCTGCAGAAATTTCAAAGGGAATTCGCCTTTCTCTGGCCACCTTTTCTGCCAAAAGGGTGAAAGCTGTACTCATAGAAATGCCCATTTCTGAACAGACTGATTCCATGTCATTTTAATATTTTCGTCAAGCTTGAAATTAATATTTACCTTAGCCATATTCTCGCTCCTTTCCTGATTACAGTATGCGCAAATACGAAGAAAAATGTAAGTGGGCTCTTTAATTTTTATTTGCAATTTTACATATCACTTTGCGTATTTTCAGTACAAATTGGCGAATTGAAATTATGATTTTGTCGAATTTCCGCCAGTTATTACAAAAAACCGCCAGTTATCTGAAACTGCTTGAAACGCTGCTTTTTATATGATAGCTTTAAAAAAACAAATATAACAGGAGTGCGCAATGAAAATAGTTATATGTGATGACAGAGAGTTTGAACTTGAAATTCTAAAAAAGCTGTGTGAGGAATATGTCAGTGAGCATATCCCGGAAACTGAGATTGTGTGTACCACAAATCCCGGAAGGATTGCAGCAGAAGATCCGGATATTCTCATACTTGATATAGAGATGCCCGAAAAAAGCGGTATAGAGATTAAGAATGAGCTTACAGAAGGCGACAGGCCCCTTATTATCTTTGCTACAGCATATTTTGAATTTATGAAAGAAGCTTTCGGCAGAAACGTAATAGGATATATGGAAAAGCCGGTCAAAAAATATGAATTCAACAACTATATGAAAGCGGCTGTAAATATTCTTTCTCTTGAAACAGTTATACATATAGACAGCGAGACCGAGGTTAAAAGCAAGGACGTTTTACTGATAGGTACAGACAACGGATATACAGAAGTCGAGATGATAACAGGCCGGAAAATAACAGGGATACGAAAGA
Organism: Christensenellaceae bacterium Phil1; assembly: GCA_963648745.1. Classification (GTDB taxonomy): domain Bacteria; phylum Bacillota; class Clostridia; order Peptostreptococcales; family Anaerovoracaceae; genus UMGS973. The sequence goes on along the minus strand of CAVJEY010000016.1, from coordinate 19,231 downwards.
GTATGAAAGCTTGGGAGGAAGAACTGCAGCAGTATGGATTTATGCGTATAAGCGAAGGCTGCATTATAAACTGCAGATATGTCAAAGGCTTTGAAGGCGATAATGTCGTGATTAAGGATATAGGGGTAAAACTGAGAGTAAGCAGAAGAAAAAAAGCCGATTGTGTTAAATTCTACAGAACATACCGCGCAAAATCTTCAAAATACATTTAAAGAGGTGATGAAATGGCTCAATACATATTCGGAATACTGATTTTGGTACTGCTTTTCAGGGAGGTGCTGGGATACAAAGAGCTTGAAAAAGGAGTGTTTATAGCAGCAGGCATAGTAATCGCTGTGGCAGGGGGAGTTGTAGAGGCGTGCTTTGATGTTTATGATTTGAATATATGGACCCAGTGGCTTTTAGTTGTATTGCCAATGTTAATACCGCTATTCATTTTTAAAGGGAAAAAAGGAAGTGTGTTGGGTATTGGCCTTTGCAGTATATGTCTGATAACTAAAATTGCCGAAATTGTTTTTGGAATAAAACTCATATTTAATGTTTCAGAGCTGACGAGCATAAATGATTATACTATTTCGGGTTTATTATGTATCATCGCATTACTGCTTATAAGATGCTATATAAAATCAAACGATATAAATTTATACCCTAGAGTAAACGGAATTAACAGCCTGATTTTTATTCCGGCTATACTGATAATGTGTATTGCAGAAATAAATCGTGCATATGTAGGCAAAGTATCTAATGAAGAAGCCGCTTTTATCAACGGTATTAATATTACTAAGGGAGCTGTTTTAGGTATCCTTGCAGTTGCGCTGTTTGTGGTGCTAGTGGTACTTGTTTATCAGAAAAAAGAAATGAAGCGTCTTATGGTGTTAAAAGATAAGTGCATAAGTGAACAGACAGAGCAGTATAAAATGGCTATGAACAAGGAAAGAGAGCTTCGGAGGTTCAGACATGACTATAATGCTCATATGACAGCCATTTCAGGTCTGCTTGCGAACAGAGAATATGATAAGCTGCAGGAATACATTAAGTCTATGGGCTATTTTAGAGAGAAATTCAATCTTGTTAATTCCGGTAACATAATAACTGACGCAGTGTTTAATCAGTATAAGGAATTGTGCAATAAGGATAATATTGAATTTGAAATCTCAGGCAAGCTGCCTGAAAACTTCAATATGGCGGAAACAGATTTATGTGTGCTGCTTTCAAACCTTATATCAAATGCCTATGAAGCAGCTTTAAAGTGTGAAGAGGGTAGGCGCATAATCAGTGTCGAAATACGCAACAGTGATGATGATATATTTATGGATGTATCAAACTCTGTTAACGGTGAGATCATGTTTAAAAACGGGCTGCCTGTAACGGATAAACAGGACAGGAAAAATCACGGCTTCGGAGTTGAGAATATTAAGGAGGTGGTAGAAAGAAACGGAGGGTATATTGAATGGAAACAGCCTGATAAAGGTAGGTTTACAGCAGAAATTATGCTGAATGCATAAGGAAACATCTAAGGAGGAAGATTATGAAAAAGTTATTGGTTATGGCTATGGCGTTTATGCTGGTTTTATCTCTAAACAGCACATTTGTCTTTGCAACAGACATTAAAATCGACAGTGTGGCTGAATTAAAAAAACAGATTTCCGAGAATATGAAAGATGGAAGTTTATCTGTAAATGAAAAAGAATATCTGAAAGTGAATACTGATGAAAGGGTAGTAGCACAGTTTGCCAGTGAGAAACTTGATAAGGCTGTAGATATTCTTAATGGCAAAGAAACAACGGCTATGGAAACAAAAGCAGATGGAACTCTATATTCAAAAGAAGTATACGATTTGGGTGATGGATGTAGCTTGATTGTTGAGTTAAGAGATATGAGTGAAGTCCCTAGTTCCTTTGTTAGTCCGTTAGCAACGTCAGGTAGTTCGGAAATGTGGAAAGAATACGGTAACAGATATTTTACTGCAAAAGCTACTGTAAACTTTCAAGCAGGCTCAATTGAATTAAGCTTAGAAAATCATTATAGCTTATCAGCAAACGGTATTGATGAAAGATATGGGAATGTATCATCTAATCATACAGGTAGTAAAATAAGAATTCAAAATGGGAATTATAACATAAATGATAAAACGGCGAGGACTCCGGGGGCTTCTGATGTTAATATGGATTGCACTTATACTGTAAACATAACAGGTGATAATGATAGTAAAGATTATAAATTAAAGACAACAGTTAAATATTTAGCTATAGACAAGACTAACAAGAAGATAAAGGTAGGGCATTCTTGGAATCTGACTAAACTGTAAAAAAGAGGGTGTTGGAACAGGAGAAATAATTCAGAAAGGAGTGTGATGTTTATGAGGGAATAAAAAAGAGCTTTTCAGAAATAAGATATTACCGGGCGAGGTAGATATAGTATTATGAAAAACTCTACAACAGTATGACATATATTAAATCAAAAGTCAAGGAAGGTTTAAAGTGGAAAGTAAACTTTTAGTATTAGTATTATGAAAAAGGTTATATATTTGTGCGCGACAATACTTGTAGCTATTGCGATAGTTCTTTGCCTTATGGCAAAAGATAAATATGATCCGTATTTTAAAGAGCAATGGTCTTTAAATGAAGCCTCACAATGTAATGGAATAGAAGCGAAAAAAATGTGGAATCTATTGCATAAAGTTGAGCAGAAAAAAGAAATAACTATAGCAGTTCTTGATACGGGCATAGATTTCAATAATAAAGAACTAAGTGGCAATGAATGGATTAATAAAAATGAAATCCCCGATAACGGAAAAGATGATGATGGAAATGGTTACGTAGACGATTGCAATGGTTTTTCTTTTATAGATAATAATGGAATTGCTGATAATCTTACAAGCTATCATGGGACTGTTTGCTCAGAAATAATTGCTGCTAATCATAACAAAAACGGTATAGAGGGTATTGTCGGAAACAAGCTAAAAGTAAAACTAATGGATTTAAAAGTATCATCTTCAAATGATTATGGCGAAAAGGGAACAATTTCAGATGTTATAGAGGCAGTAGAATATGCGGAACTTATGGGAGCAGATATATGCAATATGAGTTTTAGTTTTGATTATGATAATGAGGAACTAAAAAGTGCAATGAGCAATTCAAATATGCTTTTTATAGTGTCAGCGGGCAATAACTATTCTGCTTGGAGAATAGACATTGATAAAAAGAAAAAATACCCTGCAGCATACAACTTGCCTAATATGATAGTTGTTACTAGTTCAAATAATAAAGGAGAACTTGATGTTACTGCCAATTATGGGGAATGTACCGTAGATTTAGCTGCACCCGGAATTGATATCGTTGCAGTTGATGAGAATAATAAAAAAGAATATTATAGCGGAACATCTTTTGCAGTAGCTTGTGTAACAGGAGTAGCAGCTATTATATATGCTGTCAATGATGAACTTGAGCCCTATCAAATTAAGGAGTTAATCTGTAACAGCATTACCAAAAAGAATAATCTTATTGGAAAATGTAGGAGTGGAGGTATTCTTAATGGAAAGAATGCTATTATGAATACTCTAAAATTAAGTGAAAGGAAGTGACATAATGAGAACTTTAAAAATTAACAGGGTAATTGCAATTCTAGTATCAGTTGTAATGCTATATATTATGTTAGGGGCTAATGCCTATGCATCAACAGAATCCCCAAACAAATTTACTGGCAAAATGCTTAAAAGCATCAATATAGAGAAAATTGACATTAGTGAAATAGAAAATGCAGAAAATTTGATGGGAGATGCAGGAATTTCTATTTGTTCTAGAACTGTAAATGATAAAGGCGAGGTTGTGTATAGAACTGATACTGGTGGAGTAAAATCAGATATAACGATTAAAGAAGCAAATGAAAGTGCATTGACTTGTGAAATTGTTGAAGGTTCTAAAAAAGATTTACTCAGTTATGATGATGAAGGAAATCTTACTGTTAATGGAGGAAGGGTATATCTGATAGAAGACTTTGAAACGCAGCAAGAAATTACTATGGATGCAGTAAACTATTATGCAACGCCTCCTGTAGCTGGGTCATATACATATTATTCAGGTAAAACTGTTACACACAATATTGAACTTAATAATAAAATTGCTAGTTATACTGTTTCAGGCCTAGCCTTTGCTCTCAGCTCAGTCGTTCCGGGGTTAGGAGGTGCTTATATAGGCGTTGCAGGAGATATTATTTCATCAGCAATAGATGCAGATGGAGATGTTATAAAAATGAAAGGCAAAATTTATTATCATAGCGTAAAAAAAGTCTTTATGGTAACAAGCACTCAGGGATGCCACAAAGAAGCTTTGGTAAGTTATGGCGAAACAGGAAGAGCTCTTAATAAGGGGAAAATTACAGATGCTTATAAGTATGTAACAATGAATGGAGCGTAATTATGAATGAAAATATTTTAATAAAAGAGAGTTGCGGCAGATTGAGAGAGAGAGGGAGACTCTCTCTCTCAGGACTATGGAAAAAGACTTTTTGTATAATTCTTCTATGTTGTGTTATGATTGCAGTACCAGCTTTAATAATTAATTATATTGGAGGATATCCAAAAGAAATATGCCTGTTTAGTAACATATATGTAGAGATTAATGAATCTCCATATACAATCTTTTATTGGTATTTGATTAATGGTAGATTGGCAGTTATCGTTGCAAGCATTTTTCTCGGAATCGTAAGGTATAATAAGGTTGATTACTCGGAATTATTTAACAAAGTAAATTCTCCTGCAAAATCTGTTTTGTTGTTCATTGTTGTAAATATATTTATATTTCTGTGGAGTTTATTGCTTATAGTACCGGGAATTATAGCAGGAATAAGATATAGTCAGGCATTTTATATATTGGCAGAAGATAGTTCTAAAAGCATTATGCAATGTATCTCAGAAAGCAAGGCGATGATGAAAGGAAATAAGAAAAAATTCTTTCTTATGGAACTTTCATTTGCAGGGTGGATGTTATTATCTATAGCCCCTGCAGCAATAATTGCAGCGATAATGGAAGTATATATTTCTGAATTTTGGTGTAATATACTATTCACTATACTATTATTCCCGGTAATATGGGTAATAGTATATTTAAAGTCTACTGAAGCAAACTTTTATGAACTACTGGTTGGATGTGATAAAATAAATGATAATCCAGATAAAACAGAGTATTAGAAAAATTAAGTTATGTTATATGCTATCGGAATCTTGAGATTCTGCGGACTTGAATCAATGATAAAATGATATTGAGGTAGAAAAGAAAAACACCTAATTTTACTATCATTATTGTAAATATCCTTAAAGGGAAAGCAACTTCGGTTGTTTTTTCTGCTCCCTAGAGAGGGCAGGGAATGAAAAGATACGGTAATCATAAGTAAACGGAGAATAGCATCTGTTCGGATTGACCATACGGACAAAGACAGATACAATACAGGTATAGGTTGACTACAGTAGGGAGGTGCTGTTATATGGTGGCTTTGGAGTTGAGAATATTCTTGAGGTATCAGAAAGAAACGGAGGGTATATTGAATGGAAACAGCTTGACAAAGGTAGGTTTACAGCGGATATTATGCTGAATGCATAAGGAAAGATTTTATATAAGGAGAATGATATGAAAAGAAGAATTATGATAATGGCAGCTGTTATTATTTCGATACTGTTGTGTGCAGGCTGTTCTGCAAATGAACTGGAATACGATGCAAACCTTGGCTATGACCTGAATAAAGCAAAGAGTGAGAATATTGTTTTTAATGTCTATCACTCTGATACTGAGGATCATTCGTGGGAGCTTATAGCAAGATTTCCGTGTCAGACTGAGCCGGGGCACTACAGCGATATAGGCCTTAAGAGTGAAGGTGAGAAGATAACAGCAGAGCTGACAGATAATATGTATACGGCGTCAGATGACGGAAATTCTGCCGTATATGAAGGTGCTTCCGTTACAGCATGTGATTTTAAGGTAGAAGGCTTCAAAGGCTCTCTGCAGGGATACAAGAATTACGCTGTTAAGAATGAATCAGGTGAACAGCCTGTGCGGTTATATCCTGTTTCCAACAGCAATGGCGTATATTTGTCAGAGGAGGAAGTAAGTCTTGATAAGCCTTATGACACAGAGGGAGAGAATTTAGACAACATCCTTATAACTATAGTGATGAAGTAAAGCCGGTTAGCTGATAAATGAGGATTTATAGAATTGAGTTATTACTATTTCAGATATTAAAAAACGGGGTAAGGGGGCCGGTTATGAAAAGCAAATCTAAGATTAACCCGGACAAGGTAATATTATATACAGTAATCGGTGCGGCAATGCTGCTGGCAGTCATTTGTATTGTACAAATGACTGCTGATAGAATAGCAAATCAGCCGATTAAGGAAGAATTTCTGGAAGGACCGTATTCATCAGAGGAATGAGATAAACTTATACCTGAATATGCATCATTGAAGCCCTTTGAAGACGGCTTGGATTATACGACTTTGGATTTTTCACAAAAAAAGCTGATTTCACCCAGAGGCTACGGCTTCAAGAAAAAAATTGTTTTTGATAAAAAGACAGTTTTCCAGATGGAGTTTCTGATAGAATCTGATATGTATGACAGAGGCTTTGTATATGGTATATACAAAGATGAACTTTTAGAAAACCCGGTTAAGGAAAATTATATTCAGAAAGAATTTGATGCAGATATTGCAGATGAAAAAGGTAGAAAGTATGAACCATATGAATATGGACTCAGAGTTATTGTAAATCCGGGAACGTATTATATTGCAGGCTTTGCAATTGATAAAGAATACAGCAACAAGGTTCATTTCCATACCAGCTATGGATACATATGTGATGAATATGATATAGCGTATAATAAGGCTTACAGATATTTCAAGCACTATGAAGGCGGGGATACATACTTTAGATTTACTGGGAATAAGGACGGAAAAATAAAGGTTACTGCAAGTGGCGATTATATTGTTTTGTGCGATGCCGATAAGAATGAAATCTCAGAAAGAGTGTATACGGAATATACTGGTGAAACAGCAGAGATAGTAACGGAGTTTGAGGTGAATAACGGCAAAACATATTATATTAAAGCATATAATAAAAAATGCAGCGATCTGCCATATGAGATTCTATATCCGCGGGTGATGAAAGTGGAATCCGGACAGATTTGATAAAGCTAAACGGAAGTGGCAGAATCTGCTGGGCTATACGCTTATGACGGTTAAGGACAGGCTCTGAACAAAACAGCCTGGGAACAGCGAAAGGTTAAAGAAATCACTATTCGCTTGTCGCCGGTATGCTTCGATGTTAATCTTAGCAGTGTTGAATATGAGAATGATAATTTGATATCAAAATTCTCAGCAAACAGTTTTTCTCGTGAATGACAGTTTGTTGGCAGAATTGTTGGCAGAGCATTGAAATTATGAAAACAAAAAAGCAGAAGCATTGAAATTTCAACGTTTCTGCTTAATCATTTCTGGCGGAGGACACGGGACTCGAACCCGCGGGGCTGTTACACCTTACTCGCTTTCCAGGCGAGCTCCTTAGCCACTCGGTCAATCCTCCGTGACTTATTTAATTTACCACAGACCAGTGAATTTTGCAAGAAGTTTTCACCTAAACCATACAATAATCGTGTATAATTGATGCAGCAGAAACAGGAAACCAAAAGATATGCATTATGTGATAGTATATAAACATATAGAAAATACCGGAGCAATGTATGAAAAAAGCAATAAAAATAATACTGATAATACTTGCCGTATGTATCGTAATAACTGCGGCGGTGGGTATTGTAATCTACAGAATAGCCATAGCCTCTGACGGTAACAGGGATTTTGTTTTCTCTGCCGAAGAAAATCAGGTGGACTTTGAAATAGAGGACAAAAGCATAGAATTCAAACAGGTAAAGCTTTCCTATGAGCAGACCGGCATAACCTCGTATGACGGACTTTCTCTGCATGGCTATATAGTCAGACAGAACTCCGATGTATGGGTGATTGCACTGCATGGCTACGATGACAGCGGTACAGCCATGGCGCAGATGACAGGAGGGTTTTATGCAAGAGGATATAATCTGCTTCTGCCCGACATGAGAGGTCAGGGCAAAAGCGAAGGAAGCTACATAGGTATGGGATGGCATGACAGGCTTGATGTGCTGTCGTGGATAGACTGGCTCAACGAGGAATACGAAAATCCCGAGATTATAGTTTACGGTGTGTCAATGGGCGGCGCAACAGCCATGATGGTATCGGGCGAGAAGCTGCCGTCAAATGTCAGATGTATTATAGAGGACTGCGGGTATGCCTCGGTGAAGGATGAGTTTGCGTATGAGGGCAAAGCTCTGTTTCATATGCCGTATTACCCGTTTGTATGGGCGGCAAGTCTGGTGACAAAGGTGTGCGCAGGCTACAGCTTTGAGGAGGCTTCCGCACTGGAGCAGGTAAAAAAATCAGAAACACCGATGCTTTTCATACACGGAGAGGATGATACATTTGTGCCTGTCGAAAATGTATATAAGGTGTATGAGGCAGCGACCTGTGAAAAACAGCTGCTGACAGTGCCCGGAGCGCAGCACGCATCATCTATGCTCAAGGATTACAGGCTGTACTGGCAAACGGTATATGACTTCATAGACAGATATATTGATTAGAGCAAAAGAGCCTTTTGGGCTCTTTTGTCACAAAAACTGCTTCATCTGGTCGATATTGTTCTGTTCGGTATCAAGAAGCCTGTCTGCAAGCCTGTGAATATCGCTGCTGCCTCCGTCATAGGAGCCAAGCTTTCTCATAATCTTGATGGCTCCCATAGTGTTTCCCTGTATCATCATTTCTGCGATTTTTGAATCGGAGCCGTCTGCCAGTGTCTTAAAAACAGCTGACATATCCGAGCCTATTTTGGCCATCATGTCAACATGAACAGGCTGATGCCCCAGCTGCCTGATGGCCCTGTCTGCGGCTCCGTAGATTTTGCCGTATTCTCTGCGTTGCTCCTCCAGCGCTTTTTTGAGCCTGTCATCGGAAACCTTATCGAGTATGTGAGTTATGCCGTGAATGCCCATTTCGACATTCTGCCTGATATAGTTAAGCATTTCAACGTTGTTAATCATTTAATCACCCCTGCTGATTAATGTTTTCATTTCACGGCAAATTATGAGTGTAAAACATTGGCAGGGTATGATAGAATAAAAATATATATATGAAGGGATATTAAAAATGACAGATACAGTTTTATTTGATTTTGACGGAACACTTATGGATACTACAGACGTCATAGTCGGCTCGTGGCAGCACACATTTGTGACGCTGACAGGCAAAGAAGGCGACCTTAAAAAAATCTACAGGACCTTTGGAGAAATCCTGCGAGACAGCATGGTAAAAATGTTTCCCGATAATGACCCGGATGAGGCGGTTGAGATCTACAGAAGCTATCACCGAAATAATTTCGGAGAGAGAATCAAAGTGTTTCCGGGAATGAGGGAGCTGCTTGCAGAGCTCAAATCACAAGGCATCAAAACAGCACTGGTTACCTCAAGAGCATATGTGACAGCGATGGAGGGACTTGAAAGCTATGAGCTTTTGGACTACTTTGATGCGCTTGTCACCTGTGATGATACGGACAGGCACAAGCCCGACCCCGAGCCTGTGAACATAGCCCTTGGCAAACTCGGCTCAAAGCCTGAGAATGCGCTGATGATAGGCGACAGCATGTATGATATTATGTGCGCAAGAAACGCAGGGGTCAGATCGGTGCTGGTAGGCTGGCAGCTTGCTGTTACGCCGGAGGAGATAAACGGAGAAGACGGGCCGGATTATACGGTTGAAACCGCAGAGGAAATACTTGAACTGATTTAGGTGAAAAAATGCTCAATATATATTACGCAAGAGAAAGCACAGACAAAGAAAAATTCATATTTGAAAACATAGCGCCCAAAACCTTTGTCATAGTTCCGGATCAGTACACGCTTGAGGCGGAGCGAAAGGCGTTTTTGCATATGAATGTCAAGGGGCTTTCCGATATTGAAATTCTCGGATTTTCAAGACTTGGCGACAAGGTGCTTGGCGCAGCAGGCAAAGACGGCAGAGTTCTCATAGACAAATACGGCAGGCAGATGCTTCTGACAGGTATCATACTCAGACAAAAAGACAACCTTGAAATATACAGAGGCTTTGAAGAAAAAAACTCTTTTGTCGAGATGGTAAACAACCTCATATCCGAAGTAAAACAGCAGGGTATGAACTGTGAAAGCCTTGAAGCCATCGCCGGAACCCTTGATGAGAGAAGCCTTCTTCGCAAAAAACTCAAAGATGTCTGCTGCATATTCAGAGAATACGAAAAAGCCGTTGAGGGCAGATATACAGACAGCGAGGACTATATTGACACTGTAGTGAGCCGAATACATGAGGCTCCGTTTATAGCCGCAAGCAGCATATGGATATACGGTTTTGACTGCTTTACTCCCAAGAACTGCGATATAATCAGGGAGCTTGTCAGGACTGCACAGGATGTCAATATTGTGATGACTTACGATGACGGCGGGAACGATTCCCATATATTTGAGCTGACGGGAGCTGTTATTGCGCAGCTTGAAAAACTTGCTTTTGAGGCCGGAAAAGATTCACAGGTAAAACATATAGCAGGGTATGCCAAAACCAGAAGCGCAGCTCTTGCGCACCTGGAAAGACAGCTTTACAGCCTGCCTTCCGAGCCTTCGGAGAATCATGACGGTATCACCCTCGTTCATGCGGCGGGGATTTATCAGGAGACCGAAACCGCAGCCCTGTATATTATGGAGCTTGTCAGAAACAGAGGACTAAGATACAGAGATATTGCGGTGTTGTGCAACAGCATGGACAAAAACGCCCCCGTAATTGCAAGAGTGTTTGAAAGATATGATATTCCGGTGTTTATAGATACCAAAAGAAAAATAATGTCAAGCACCGCCGTCATATTTATACTTACGGTGATGGAGATAATAGTTTCGGGCTATGAGTCATCGAGAATTTTCAGAGTTCTCAAAAGCGGCTTTACGGATTTTACCGGGGATGAAACAGAGGAGCTTGAAAACTATTCGCTTAAATACAGAATAACAGGCTCAGGATGGAAAAAAGATTTCACCAAAGGCATTACCGAATATTCAGAGGAAGGGCTGGCGGCTCTGAACGGTATCAGAGGCAGAATTGTGCAGATGCTGTCGGATTTTGATGCCGGACTCAAAAAAAGCCGGACCGCGGGAGAAAAAATAAAGGCGCTTTACAGCTTTCTCACAGAGGTGTGCCATATGCCGGAGAAAATAGAGGAAGCGGCGATACGTCAGGCGGAAGAGGGATATCTGGAGCAGGCGCAGGAAACCGCGCAGATATGGAATATCACAGCAGGACTGATGGAGCAGTTATATGAGCTTATAGGTGATGAGGAATACAGCTCTAAAGATATAGAGAGGCTGCTTAAAGCAGGCTTTGAGGACATGGAGACGGGCGTGCTTCCGCCTGTATGCGACGGTATTTCGGCAGGTACGGCTCAGAGGAGCAGACTGGGAGATATCAAAGCCCTCGTTATAATCGGGGCCGATGAGGGAGTGCTGCCGCAGGGCGCTTCCGATGAGGGGCTTCTCAGCGATGACGAGCTTGAGCTGCTGGATTCAAAAGACATACATATAGGCAGGCTGGGCAGAGTGAAAGCTCAGGAGGAGACTCTGGGAATCTACAGAAGCCTTGCGGCTCCGTCAGAGTATCTCTGGATAGGAACTTCAAGCACCGACAGCAGCGGTAAGCAGCAAAAGCCTTCGCCTGTAATTACCGCATTAAAAAGAATATTTCCGGGACTTGGCGAGGAGCTTGATGCTGTCAGCAGGGGAACTGCCTCAGGGCTTGTTTCGGGAGCAAAAGCTACTGTGCCTCATATGGCTGATGCGCTCAGAGAGGCTATGGACGGCGAGGCTTTGGATGATGTATGGAAGCAGGCTCTCGGCTGGTACAGGGAAAACGACAGAAAAACTCTCGACAGGCTTGAAGAGGGACTGTTTTTTACGGTCAGAGACTACAGGCTGGAAAAAGAAAAAGCCCTGAAGCTTTACAAAAAACCGGGTAGCGAGCTGTCGCTTTCACCGTCAAGGCTTGAAAAATACTGCAGATGCCCCTTTGCGCATTTTGTGGATTACGGACTGAAGCCGAAGGAGAGAAGAATTTTTGAGATGGCAGGGCGTGAAATCGGCGATGTGTATCATGAGGTGCTGATGAAGCTTTCCGGAAAGCTCACAACCGAAGGCATTGATATTACAGATGAAAAATCACTGTGGATGACGATAACCTATGAAGAATACCGCAGCCTGTTAAAAGCAATACTGGCAGAGGAGGTTGCAGGCTACAGAGAAGGTGTTTTATCTCATACGGGAGAGGAGGAATACCGTACCGCAAGGCTTGCGGAAATCGCAGAGTACATAGGCTGGATTTTAATATCCCATGTCAGGGCAGGCAGCATCAGAGAAGCGGCTTTTGAGGCGAAGTTTGCCAGAGGAGAGGCCATACCGCCGATAGAGATAGATGCAGGCGGCGAAAAGGTATATATCGAAGGTATTATTGACAGAATCGACATACTTCCCGACGGCAGCGTCAAGGTTATAGACTACAAATCAGGGAGTGAAAAATTCAGCGTCAGAGAAGCAAAGGCGGGATGGAAGCTGCAGCTTATGCTTTACCTCAAGGCAGGGCTTGAATACGGCAGGCAGCACCGCAGACCGGCAGGCGTTTTTTACTTCCTCATTGAAAACCCGATGATTGATATGAGCAAAGCGGGCAGAGAGGATATGAAAAGCAAACTTGAAAGTGAAATAGTAAAGTCATTCAGACTGGAGGGAGCAATCGTAAATGATCCTGTGGTAATAGAAAGCATTGCAGGGAAATTTGACGGGCGTTCAGCCATAGTTCCATTGAGAACCGCTTCGGACGGTTTTGCAGGCTCGGGAGATGACAGGCTGTTTGAAAGAGAGGATTTCATGGCGCTTCTTGATGAGGTCACGGAGAGAGTAAAGGAAACCTGCAAAGGCATAGTTTCGGGGGACATAAAGGTTGCTCCCAAGCAGAAGGACATAAGTATGAGTGCCTGCACATACTGCAGATACAAAAACATATGCAGCTTTGACATAGCATTTGCAGGCTGCAGATATGAGATGATCTGATACTGATGCACGCAAAAACAGAGGCGGCGGATAATATCAATCCGGACCTCTGTTTTTTTGCATCCTGTTATCTGTCTGTCTGTTCTGTCACACTGCTTTCAGGAAGCAGATTCGTCATGCTTTTGAGGCTGATGCCCAGCGTTGACATATTGTGCAGCAGCGCAGAGGTTGTCGGAGGAAGTATCCCGGCAACACCTGCAGCTATCAGCATAAAATTGAAACCGACAATAAAACGGTAATTGAAATGTATTCTGTCCATAAGCGCTTCGCTTAATCTGCGCAGGGTAACAAGCTCAAACAGGTTATCGGAAGAAACAGTTATATCAGCTATTTCTCTTGCTATTGCAGCACCTGTTGAAACAGCAATCCCCGCGTCGGCCTCCGAAAGCGCAGGCGAGTCGTTTACGCCGTCCCCGATCATTATAACCGTGCGGCCTTCGGATTTTTCTTTTCGTATAAATTCGGCCTTGTCCTCAGGCAGCACCTCGGCAAAGAATTCATCAACACCGACTTTTTTTGCAACTGATTCGGCGGTATCCCTGTTATCGCCTGTCATCATAACCACTCTGCCGATACCGCATCTGTGAAGCGCGGCAACAGCATCGGCAGCTTCTTCTCTTAGAGGATCTGATATGCAGATAACCGCTGCCAGCCTGCCTGCTATACACAGAAACAGATGCGAGTATTCTGCCGGAAGATTATTGTATTTGTATTCTTCCCCCTCAGGAACAGTGCAGCCCTCATCCTCAAATACGAAATGTGCGCTGCCTATCAGCACCTTGCGGTTGTTTACCATACTGGAAATACCATGTGCCACAACATACTGAACCTGTGAATGATATTCACTGTGCGAAAGTCCGCGCACCCTTGCCTCCTCAACGACAGCGTTTGCTATCGAGTGCGGATAATGCTCCTCAAGGCAGGCTGCCAGACGAAGCATATCGGGCTCTTTGTAATCCTCAAAGGTTACAATGCCGGCAACAGTAGGGGTTGCATATGTAAGCGTGCCTGTTTTGTCAAACACAATGGTGTCGGCTTTGGCAACAGCTTCAAGGAACCTGCCTCCCTTTACCGATATGTTGTGGCTGCTGCTTTCACGCATTGCGGAAAGCACTGCAATAGGCATTGCGAGTTTGAGTGCGCATGAAAAATCCACCATCAGCACCGAAAGCATTTTTGTGACATTGCGTGTAAGGGCATATGTGATGACTGTACCGCCGAGAGTATACGGCACAAGCCGGTCTGCAAGACGTGATGCCTTATCCTCCGCTGTGGATTTGAGCTTTTCGGATTCCTCAATCATCTTAACTATGCGGTCATAGCGGCCTCCGCCTGAGGTTTTATCAACACAGATTGTACATTCACCCTCCTCGACAACGGTACCGGCATATACATAGCTTCCGGAGGTCTTGAGAACAGGAAGTGATTCGCCTGTTATGGAGGCCTGATTTACAGTGGCTTCGCCTGAGATGACCCTGCCGTCGAGCGGTATCATATTGCCTGTGCGGACAACAACATTATCGCCCCGGACAATTTCGTTCACAGGGGACAAAATCTCGGTATCGCCTTCAAGCTTCCATACCTGATCGACGTTTAAGGACATTGCGCCGGCGAGATCTGCAACGGATTTTTTGTGAGTCCATTCCTCAAGTATTTCGCCGATATGCAGCATAAACATAACCGAACCTGCGGTGGCGAAATCACCGCGCAGAATCGAAACGGTAACAGCTGTGGCATCAAGCACCGCAACAGAAAGCTTCCTGTCGCGCAGAGCCCTCAGCCCTTCTCTGATATATCTGACTGATCGGACTGCGGCAATAGCCGATGTCAGCGGAACAGGCAAAAACAGCTTTGATACAATGCGGCGCATTACCGACATTGCCAGTTTATCCTCAAATTCGCGGTTCAGTTCTCTTGATGTATGCTCAGGAACCAGCGCCAGCGCATTCTCATCATCAAACGAAAATGCCGCCATAGCCTCTATGACGGCCGCTCTGCCGCCGCTGTATGTGATTACGGCATCCTGAGTTCTGTCATATATTTTTACCTGTGATATATTATTGAAATTTCGCAGATAATATTCTAAAACGTCTGCCTCTGCAAGGGTCATTCTCTGACACATCAGATGGATTCTGATGCGCCCCTTTGATTCATGCAGAATTTTACATTTCATATTTTCCCTCCGGTAACTTAGTAAAATGAAAAAATGCAGATGAACGGGTACAGTCATCTGCATCTGCCTGAAATTTATTCGGCTTTTGCGGTATCGTCGATAACTCCGCAGGCGGCTTTTTGCGCTCTCTGCTCGTTTATTTCCACAGCATCTGCATATATGTCCCCGGCATTTTCTCTGATTGAAGTTACAGTCTGCATTACGCAGTCCTTAGCGCGCAGAACCGCTGCCGCAGTCTGAGTATATACCTTTTTGGCATCGTCGCTGCTGAGAATTCTGATTCCCGCCGTTCCAAACAGAACACCTGTTGTAAATAATCCTAGATGTTTCAATGTTAAGACCTCCTCTGCTTAGTGTATAGTAGTGTTTAACAGTAATACATGATTGTTAGCACAAGCTAACTCATAGTTATAATATACCACTGCGAAATAAAAAAATCAATAGAAGAATAACAAAATTTTCTGTTGACAAATACCCATAGAGGGTATATGGTAAAGATACCGGGCAGGGGTATTTCAAGGAGGCAAATATGGAACAGAACAGATGCTGCTGCAGCGGCCGTAAGACAATACGCACAGAGGAGCAGAAAAAATCCCTGGTTAACAGACTGAGGCGCATTGAAGGACAGATAAGAGGCATACAGTCAATGATTGAGAGGGATGATTACTGCAATGACATACTTATTCAGTCGGCGGCAGTCAGCGCTGCGGTAAATTCATTCAACAAAGAACTGCTGGCAAATCACATACGAAGCTGTGTTGTAAGTGATATACAGGCAGGCAGAGATGAGGTTGTGGACGAGCTGGTTGCCACAATACAAAAACTCATGAGATAACATATATCAGAGAATACGGGGAAGCATAACAATATGATTAGAGAAAGCAGGACAGAATATGAAGCAGTATAATATTACAGGAATGAGCTGTGCGGCGTGCTCTGCCAGAGTCGAAAAAGCCGTATCAAATGTTTCGGGTGTGACATCATGTGCTGTAAGCCTTCTCACCAACTCAATGGGAGTAGAGGGCAGCGCAGACCCGCAGACTGTAATTGACGCGGTGAAAAAGGCTGGCTACGGAGCCTCACTCAAAGGCGAGGCGGCCGTAACCGCAGAGGAGGATGCACTTTCGGATCACGAAACACCGGCGCTCAAAAAACGCCTTGCAGCATCAGTTGTATTTCTTGCAGCGCTTATGTATTTTTCGATGGGGCATATGATGATGAATCTGCCGGTTCCCGCATGGCTTGCAGACGATCACGTTGCAATGGGACTTGTGCAGCTTCTGCTTTGCGGAATTATCATGGTCATAAATCAGAAATTCTTCATAAGCGGGTTCAAGGCGCTGGCCGGCAGAGCACCCAATATGGATACGCTGGTTGCGCTGGGGGCTGCGGCTTCTTTTGGCTGGAGCGTGTATGCGCTGTTTGCCATGAGCAGGGCGCAGACTGACGGAGACATGAGTGCGGTTATGACATATATGGATGAATTCTATTTTGAATCCGCGGCCATGATACTGACCCTTATAACCATAGGCAAAATGCTTGAGGCAAAATCCAAGGGCAAAACCACAGACGCTCTCAAAAGTCTTATGAAGCTGGCATCTCAGGAAGCGACTGTTGTTCGCAGCGGATCCGAGGTTACGGTGCCTGCGGCAGAGGTTCAAAAAGACGAGATTTTTGTTGTAAGACCGGGAGAGAGCATACCTGCTGACGGCATCATAATAGAAGGCAGCACCGCGGTAAACGAGGCGGCGCTGACAGGAGAGAGCATTCCTGCCGACAAGACAGCGGGAGATCAGGTGTCGGCTGCCACAATCAATCAGTCGGGATTTATACGCTGCAGGGCAATCAGAACAGGTGAGGATACCACTCTTTCACAGATTATAAAGATGGTAAGCGATGCGGCTGCCACAAAGGCTCCGATTGCAAAAGCGGCAGATAAAGTCTCGGGAGTGTTTGTGCCTGTGGTGATTTCGATAGCGGCAGTAACCTTTGCAGTGTGGCTTCTTCTGGGTCAGACGGCAGCATATGCGCTGGCAAGAAGCATATCGGTTCTTGTCATATCATGCCCCTGCGCGCTGGGGCTTGCAACCCCGGTTGCCATTATGGTCGGAAACGGCACGGGAGCCGGAAACGGTATCCTGTTCAAGACGGCGGAGGTGCTTGAGAACGCCGGCAAAATCGCCGCTGTGGCACTTGACAAGACAGGAACAATTACAGAGGGTATGCCGAAGGTTACGGATATTATTGCGGCAGAGGGTTTTAGTGAAGATGGACTGCTTGACATTGCAATAGCGCTTGAGGCCAAAAGCGAGCATCCGCTGGCAAAGGCCGTTATGGCAGAAGCCAGGGAGCTTGGCAAGACTCCGCAGGAGGTTACCGGCTTTGAGGCGCTTGCCGGAAACGGTCTTGAGGCAGAGCTTGCAGGCATGAGGCTTACAGGCGGAAGCCTTAAATTCATAGGAGCAAAAACGGATATACCGCATGATATGCAGGAGGCAGCGGATACTCTGGCGCAGCAGGGCAAAACACCGCTTCTGTTCATGGCGGACACACGCCTTGCCGGAATTATCGCTGTGGCGGATACTATTAAATCGGACAGCCCGAAAGCAATCAGAGAGCTTCGCAATATGGGCATCAGAGTTATAATGCTGACAGGCGACAACGAGCGCACAGCAAGAGCCATAGGAAATCAGGCGGGAGTTGATGAAGTCATTGCAGGTGTGCTGCCGGGCGGCAAAGAGGACGTTATACGTGACCTCAAAAAATACGGAATGACAGCCATGGTAGGCGACGGTATCAATGATGCTCCGGCGCTTACAAGAGCAGACGTTGGCATTGCCATAGGAGCGGGAGCCGATGTTGCGGTGGATGCAGCTGACGTAGTGCTTATGAAAAACACCCTTGCGGATGTCCCTGCGGCAATCAGACTGAGCCGCAGTGTTCTGAAAAATATACACGAGAATCTGTTCTGGGCGTTTTTCTATAACGCTGCAGGAATCCCTCTGGCTGCAGGCTGCTTCACAGGATTTGGACTTACACTCAATCCTATGTTTGCAGCTGCGGCAATGAGCCTGTCGAGCTTTTGCGTGGTAATGAATGCATTAAGACTCAACCTGTGCAGAATATATGATGCGGGGCATGACAAAAAACGCCGCCACGGCAGTGCTGATCATGAAGCGGATACAGACGGTGTATGCACCATGAAAATCAAAGGCATGATGTGTACTCACTGTGAGGCCTCCGTCAGAAATGCACTTGAAGCTCTCAGCGAAGTAAATTCAGCGGAAGTAAGCCATGAAGCCGGAACTGCAGTTGTCAGGCTCGGCAGCCATGCGGACAGCAAAAAACTCAAAAAAGCTGTGGAAGCAGCAGGATATAAAGTGATTTCAATTAAATAAGAATGAAGGGAGTATTAAAATGACAAAAACAACTCTGAAAATTGACGGTATGATGTGCGGCATGTGTGAATCGCATATGAACGATGCAATACGCAAGGCGTTCAAAGTTAAAAAAGTGACATCATCGCATACAAAGGGAGAAACGGTAATCATAAGCGAAAACCCCGTTGATGAAAAAGTATTAAGAGAGGCCATAGCGCCTACAGGCTACAGCCTTGAGGGCATAAGCAGCGAGCCTTATGAGAAAAAGGGGCTGTTTGGAAGAAGATAAAGGAGAAGCTTTAGGGCCGGGCATTCGGATATGTCCGGTTTTTTACAGCCTGAAGAGCAGCAGAACCCATCCGGCAATGCCACCGGCAGTTTGTGTGTTGCAAAAACTCCTGCAAAAAGATATAATTAGAACATTGAAATGTCAAGAATAAATTTATATACAGGAAGGAAGAAACCATGTTTCAGTCAAGAACTCACAATTGTAATGAAT
>CAVJEY010000015.1:0-20958 GCA_963648745.1 Christensenellaceae bacterium Phil1 | reverse complement strand
AGAGCCGGAGGCAATCTCAGCGGTGATTATATACTTATGATTACGATGAAAAAATCCGGCAGCAGCAGCTCCGTTGTATGTTACAAAAACTGTGCTTTCAATGTCACAGACGGTAAGTTTTCAATACTTGAATACAGTAATATTATGAACGAGAACAGCCGTATAGAGACGCTGGGAGCAAAAAAAAGCGTTTCAAACTTCAAAAAGACAAATATGAGCGATATGAAGAATCTTCTGTTCAAGGATCCTGTAACCAAAAAAGTTGCGTCAGTTACAGCCTCAAAGGTTAAATACTTCAAAAAAGTAGCGGACAGCGTTACCAAGGGAGCCGAGACAGATTACGAGAAGGTGCTCAAAATCTATGAATACATAGGTACCAGCTTCTACTATGATACCATTGCATTCAATACAAAAACCAAACAGTATGTGGATCCGTACCGCAACCTGTACAATTTGAGAAACAAGAAAAAATCAGCAAACAGCCAGAGCGGCAAGGTTGCGACTACCTGTGTGGGCTATGCGGGTGCCGTTGCCGCCCTCTGCAGAGCGGAAGGTATTCCTGCGCGCGTTGTGAACGGCCACCATGTAAGTCTTGGTGACGGCGGATTTAACAACTGGTCAACAGAAACAGGAATCACAACGCTTGACCACTGGTGGGCAGAGGCTTATGTTGACGGCAGATGGATAATCGTCGATACCACCACAGCCAACAGCAACAAGTGGAACAGAAACACGAACAAGTGGACCTATACGGGTCTTACAAACTACATTTACTTTGATCCTACACCTGAGCAGTTTGCAACCTCACATCTTATATTCCAGATCAGAGGAGTAAATTAGTTTTAAATCGACAACCGATTATGACAAAATAGGACCTTCGTTAAGGCTATAATCAAGACAGCTTTAACGGAGGTTTTTTAGTGGCTGTTTACGGAGAATATCTTTTTGCCGAAAACTTCATAGCGGGAATGGTGATTCTGTCTGTTACCGGGATATGGGCAGGAAGGCGTGCGCATACAGGCCGGCTTGTTGCAGGGGCGCTGCTCTGCGCCGCGTATTCCTTTACGATTTTTGTTTCTTTTGGCATATTTGCAGAGCTTGCAGTAAAAATCCTGTTTTCGTTTCTGATTACGGGCATTGTGTTTTTCGGGGGTGAAAGGCACGGGGACTGGAAGCGCCTGAAAACGGTATATATCAGAACAGTAATCATATTTTATACCGTAAGCTTTATGGCGGGAGGCCTTGCCTTTGCGGTGCTTATTCTTACTGACGGGCAGGGCGCTTACGGGAGCGGAGGGTTTTACATAGCAGATGCCTCATATTTTAAAATTATGATTGCGCTGGCATTATCGTATTTTGCCGGCAGAGGCATATACGGATATATTGCAGGACGTATAGCCATAGACAGGGCTTCCGTGGCTGTGGAAATAAAAAACGGAGAAAAAATATGGCAGGGCAGAGGTCTTATAGATACGGGAAACAGCCTGAAGGAGCCCATAAGCGGCAAACCTGTGCACATAGTATCCCGCGAGGTGGCAGAGGCGGTGGCGGCAGGAAGTATGAAATATGTGGTGATACCATACAAAAGCATGGGTAATCCCTGCGGCATCCTTCCCGGATACAGGGTAGATGAGATTACGGCGGGAGCAGTTAAACAAAAGAGGGCTGTAATTGCAGTCAGCGACAGAAAATTTGAGGGAGCCTATGAGGTTCTGCTTAATTATGAAATGATGGAGGGGCAGCAAAATGATAAGAAAACTTATAATTAGGATTCTGGAGGCAATCGGAGGCAGCGTCTTTTATATCGGGGGAAACGATGTGCTGCCGCCGCCTCTTTCGCCGGAGGAGGAAAAAAAGATAATTGAAGAATTTACGGCAGGAAGCCTGCAGGCAAGGAACATACTTATTGAGCACAATCTGAGGCTGGTTGTATACATAGCCAGAAAATTTGAAAACGCGGGAGTCAATGTCGAAGATCTCATATCAATAGGCACCATAGGTCTCATAAAAGCCGTAAACACATTCAAAAGCGACAAAAATATAAAGCTGGCCACATATGCCTCAAGGTGCATAGAAAACGAAATACTTATGTATCTTCGGAGAAACAGCAGGATTAAAAACGAGGTCTCCTTTGACGAGCCGCTTAATGTAGACTGGGACGGCAACGAGCTTCTTCTTTCGGATATACTGGGCACCGAAAACGACGAGGTGTATCATCACATAGAAGAGGAAGTCAATTACAGCCTGCTCAGCTATGTTATGAAAAAGCTTTCGCCGCGGGAAAAAGTTATAATGGAGATGCGCTTCGGGCTTGTAAACGGGCAGGAGATGACACAAAAGGAAGTGGCAGATGAAATAGGGATATCACAGTCATACATATCAAGACTCGAAAAAAAGATAATAGGCAGGATGCAGAAAGAAATAAAGAAACTGGGATGATGCCGGATACCCGGCGCAAAACTGTTAAAAAAAAGTGAAGAAACAGAAGCCGATTTCACTATCTTGCTCCATAATGCTGTAGAATGTTGTTAATTAGATTTATGAATGCATATTTTTCATCAAAACTATAGAAATTTGATTTTTGGCGTGGTATACTGTTTCTGTTGATTGTGTATTGCAGTGTGTGACTTACTATATACTGTATACTCCCGACTGATTTGCTGTTTTATGTTTTTCATCATATGCAGCGGCTCAGCAGAGACATATAACATCAAGAAACAGTTTGATACCGCATATAAATAAGCATATATTTATCTGGCTTTCTTTAAGAGATACGATGTAACAGCCCCAAAACGGTAAAGGTGTTGCAGGAAGGGTGGTGATAGGGAAAGCTGCAGTGCGGAGGATACAATCTGTTAAGTGAGGGGGAGAATACACAGTACGCAGAGCGGCGCAGGCCGTATTATTATTGTTTATCAACCAGTAATGGGAAACATACGTACTATATGGTTGAATTTCAAGTATTGTTAATATTAGAAAAGGAGAAATTAACATGACAAATCAGGAAAGAGTTGAAAAAGCGCGTAAAGCTTTAGCTCAGATTAAAGACTACACTCAGGAACAGGTGGACAAGCTGGTATACGAAAGTGCCAAGATTATCTACAAAAACGCAGAATCACTGGCTGAAATGGCAGTAAAAGAAACAGGCCTTGGAAGCGTTCAGGACAAAATCGGCAAGAACACTGATACACCTACAGCTTTCTGGGATTACTTAAAAGACAAGAAATCAGTTGGAATCATTAACGAAGATCCTAAATTAGGACTTATTGAAATAGCTCACCCTGTTGGCGTTATCGCCGGTATCACTCCTGCAACTAACCCTACAGTAACTCCTTTAGGCAACGTTATGCACGCACTTAAAGGCAAGAACGCTATCATCTTCTGCCCTGCACCAAGAGCAAAGAAGACTTCAACAGAAACAGTTAACCTGATCAGAAAAGCTATCGAAGCCTGCGGAGCTCCTGCAGACCTCGTTCAGATTATCGAAGAGCCTACAATCGCTCTTTCAGCTGACTTAATGGCTGCTTGCGACCTTATCGTTGCAACAGGTTCATCCGGATTAACTAAGGCTGCTTATGAATCAGGTACTCCTGCATACGGCGTTGGCCCTGGAAACCCTCCTGCAATCCTTGATGATGACTTCGACTTAAACGAAGCTGCAAAATTATCAGTAATAGCTATCTCAAGTGATAACGGTATCCTTTGCGACGGCGACAACCTTCTTCTGTACCCTGCAAAGAAAGAAGCTGACTTCTTCGCAGAATTAAAGAAGGAAGGCGTTGCAGTATTTGAAGACGCTGCTGACATCGCTAAATTCCGTGACGTATTATTCATCGACGGTAAATCAAACCCTGGTTTAGTTGGTAAAGATACTGACGTAATCGCAGACGCTGCAGGAATCAACCTTCCTAAGGGAACTAAGGTTATCGGATTAAAGCTTGACCAGGTTGGCAAAGCTGACGTTCTTAACAAGGAAATCATGGGACCTGTAGTAGTTCTTAAGAGCTATGACAAGTTCGAAGAAGGTGTTGACCTTGCAATCAAGAACATGGAAGAATCAGGCGGAATCGGACACACTGCAGGTATCTTCTCAAACAACGAAGACCACATCAAATACTATGCAGAGAGAATTCCGGTAGCTCGTGTACTTATCAACCAGCCTACACCTGATGCTTGGGGACCTTCAACAAACAACTTATCACCGGCTGTATCAGAAGGATGCGGAAGCTGGGGCAACAACATCCTTGCAGGAAACGTTGACTATATCCACCTTATCAACGTATCAAAGGCTGTATATCCTCTGGATATCGAATTACCGGATCCTAAGAAGCTTTTTGCTGACTAACAGATTACAGGTAATTGGACAATTACAGTAATATATAACAAGGACTATACAATGAAAATGTAGAGTTTCTGCATTTTCATTGTTTTATTAGTTAGAAACGCAATGCATTCAGAGTACTTTTACAGTATGCTTATATGCTTGTATGCAATATTCTTTTTATCTTTTGTTTTTTGTACTTGACTATACAGAGAATAGTGGATAATATAGATAATTAGGAAACGATTAATACTTAGGAGGAAAATGATGGATTTCAAATTATCAAAGACACATTTGCTTCAGCAGGAAATGTATCGCAGATTTGCAGAAAACGAAGTTAAACCATTAGCAGAAGAAATGGACGAAACAGAAGTTTACAATCTTGAGCTTCTTGCAAAAATGCACAAATATGGACTTATGGGTATCCCTTATTCCAAAGAATACGGCGGAGTTGGCGGAGATTATTTAAGCTATGCATTATGTATGGAAGAAGTATCTAAAGTAGACGGAAGTACAGGAATCACAATTTCAGTACACACTTCACTCTGCTGCTCATGCATCGATTCATTCGGTACTGAAGAACAGAAACAGAAATACTTAAGACCGTTAATCGACGGTTCAAAAACAGGCTGCTACGGCTTAACAGAGCCAAACGCAGGTTCAGATGCGGCAGGACAGCAGACTCAGGCTGTTTATGACGAGGCAACTGATGAATATATTATCAACGGTGGTAAGATCTTCACAACAAACTCAGGTTTTGCAGATACTTGCATCGTATTCGCATTAACAGATAAGAAATTAGGAACAAAAGGTATCTCAGCGTTTATCGTTGACCTGCACTCACCGGGAGTAACAGTAAGCGAAAACATCAAGAGAATGGGTATCAGAGCAGCATCAAACTGCGAAGTATCATACGAAAACGTAAGAGTTCCTGCAGCTAACAGACTCGGCAAAGAAGGACAGGGCTTCAAAATCGCAATGAAGGCTCTTGACGGCGGACGTATCGGTATCGCTGCACAGGCAGTCGGTCTTGCACAGGGAGCATTAAACGAAGCTATGGCTTACGTTAAAGAAAGAAAACAGTTCGGAAGACCTATTTCAGCATTCCAGACAACTCAGTTCAAGCTTGCAGATATGCAGACTAAGATTGACGCAGCAAGACTTCTTACATGGAGAGCAGCATGCGTTAAGGATGCCGGCGAAAACTACGGCCCTGCAGCAGCTATGGCTAAATTATTCGCATCAGATGTAGCTAACCAGGTATGCAGAGAAGCTGTTCAGTTAATGGGCGGATACGGATACTGCAGAGAATACCCGGTAGAAAGAGCATTAAGAGACGCTAAGATTACAGAAATCTATGAAGGAACATCAGAAGTAATGAAGATGGTAATTTCAGGATCAATGAAAGTAAAGTAGTAGTGTGAAAGGAGATTATACAAAATGAAAATAGTAGTATGCATAAAGCAGGTTCCGGACACAAACGAAGTAAAACTGGATCCTAAAACAAATAGATTAATCAGAGACGGTGTGCCTAGCATCATCAACCACGACGACAAATCAGGTATCGAAGCTGCGCTGCAGTTAAGAGAAAAAGTCGGCGGTACTGTAACAGTAGTATGCATGGGACCTCCACAGGCTGACGTTGCATTAAGAGAAGCACTGGCAATGGGCTGCGACGATGCATATCTGTTATCAGCAAGAGAATTCGGCGGATCAGATACATGCGCAACAGCAATCATCATTTCAACAGCACTCAAGAAGATCGGATATGACCTTGTAATCACAGGCAGACAGGCTATCGACGGAGATACTGCACAGGTAGGACCTCAGATTGCCGAAAACCTTGGAATTCCACAGGTATCATATGCAGAAGAAGTGGACATTGCAGGTGATGTAGTAACAGTTAAAAGACAGTACGAAGACAGATATCATATTATCGACGTTAAACTTCCATGCCTGTTAACAGCTCTTCAGGAACTGGCAGAGCCAAGATACATGCATGCCGGAGGAATCATCGATGCTTACGAAAAAGAAATCAAAGTATTAGGCTTTGACGATCTGAAAAACGACTTAAACCCAGATTTCATCGGATTAAACGGATCTCCGACAAAGGTTGTAACATCATTTGGTAAAATGGCTAAGGGTGCTGGAACTAAGCTTGAGGTTGGCGCAGATGAAGCAGTAGCTGCCATCATCGCAAAGATGGAAGAAAGACACATAATTTAATGGGGAAGGAGTTTTGTTAAAATGAGCAAAGATTTATATGTAATCGCGGAACAGAGAGATGGCGAAATCGCTAAAGTCACTCTTGAACTGCTTGGCGAAGCAACAATATTGGCTGCAGACCTTGGAGAAAAGGTTTATGCAGTTGTACTGGGAGACCAGATAAAGGATAAGGCTCAGTCCCTGATCGAAGCAGGTGCTGACGGAGTTATCGTAATCGACAATCCAATGCTTAAAGAATATGTTACAGAACCATATGCTAAAGCATTAACAGCTATGATTAAAAAGTACGATCCTAACATCGTATTGTTCGGAGCTACATCAATCGGCAGAGACATCGCACCAAGAGTAGCTGCAAGAGTACACACAGGTTTAACAGCTGACTGTACTCACCTTGACATCGACATGAACAAGTACTTCGAATTCTTAAAGGCTACATCAACAGCTGATACAGAGTCAATCGAAAAGAAACTCGGTATGGACGATGTAACACTGAAGATGACAAGACCTGCATTCGGCGGTAACGTAATGGCAACAATCAGATGCGCAGACTACAGACCGCAGATGGCAACAGTAAGACCTGGAGTAATGAAAAAAATCGCTCCTCAGGCTGGCAAACAGGGAACAGTAGAAGAATTCAAAGTTGATTTCACAGATGCTGATATGAACGTAACTATCAAAGAAGTAATCAAGCAGACTCACAAGGCTGTAGATATTACAGATGCAAAAGTTCTCGTATCAGGCGGAAGAGGAATCGGATCAGCTGATTTCTACAAGGAATTACAGAAGGTTGCTGACTTACTTGGCGGAGAAATCTCATCATCAAGAGCAAACGTTGATGCAGGATGGATCGAAAAATCAAGACAGGTTGGACAGACCGGTAAGACAGTAAGACCTGAACTTTACATGGCTTGTGGTATTTCAGGAGCAATCCAGCACATCGCAGGTATGGAAAACTCAGAATGCGTAATCGCTATCAACAAGAACGATACAGCAGCTATATTTGACGTAGCAGACCTTGGAATCGTTGGCGATGTTAAGGTTATCATACCTAAACTTATTGACGCTCTTACAAAATACAAAGCAGCTCAGTAAATCTAAAAAGCTATTCATCTGTCACAGCAATGTGACAGATGTTTTTATGTGATGACAAATAATTAGGAGGAACAATGGGCAGATATCTTAATGTTGGAATCCTGCAGAGCGAATCCAAAGACAGCAGTTTCGATGAGAGCCTCAAAAGAATAGAAGCAGGCGTAGACAATCTGATGACAGGCATGAACAGACCTGACATCATCGTAGGCCCCGAAATGAATATAGGGCTCAGATGGCAGGGCGAAAGATCGGGAGATACAATTCCGGGCCGTGTTACGGACATACTCGGAGCGCTTGCCAAAAAACACGGAATATATCTTATGGCCGGAAGTATGCTTGAGGTTCAGAGATTTGAGGACGGCAGCAAAAAACTTTACAACTCGGTTCCGATATTCAATCCGCAGGGTGAGCTTATCAAGGTGTACAGAAAAATGTGTCCGTATACGCCTGTAGAGGGCAACTTCACGCCGGGAAATGAATATGTGACATTTGAAATCAAAGAAAAAAAGACAGTCATAGGAGTGCTTAACTGCCATGACTGGTGTTTCCCTGAAATATCAAGAAACCTTGCCCTTATGGGAGCAGAGGTGCTTATAAGACCTGCGATAGACCCTGAGGGACTTTACAGCGTGTGCAGATCAATACCGTATACAAGAGCCTTTGAAAACCAGGCATATTTTATTTCAGTAAATATGGCAGGAGCGTGGCTGGATGGATATGCCTACGGACATTCGGTTATTGCGGGACCCGACGGAACCTGCATTTATGAAGCGGGAAGCACCCCTACGGCGCTTACGGTTTCCCTTGACCTTAACAAAATATCGGATTCAAGAAGATACGGCACGTGCCTTACAGAGCAGCTTATGAGGCAGTACAAGCTGTTTAATTTCCCTATGCCGTATGCAGGCCATGTGGGTGATGCGCCGCTTTACAATACGCTGCCTGATGCGGATATGACAATTGAGCAGCGCGAGGCGCGAATGAAGGAAGAATTAGAATAATTCATGCAAAAATCAGCTTTTAACGGCTGATTTTTTGTGCAAAATGTGAACAAGTATAAGGTATTATGTATACATTACGAAAACTGCCGGAATGGCTTTACTTTTTGTATATAGGTGGTATAATCGTATCGAATAAATTTTTAACAATTGATACCGGTTACATTTATCCGGTATCAGGCAGTGTTCCGGAGACCGGCAGATATCGCATTAAATTGCCGGTGCCGGCGGGACAATCGTCAAAACATTGTAAATTGAATTGATTTGGGACACTGAGGCCATAGCATATATTGCTTTTAGCAGGGAATAATAGAGTGTCGGATATAGCAGTATCAGTTATCTGATATGCACGAAAGTTAAGAAAATTAAGATATTTTTTTAACAATTTCATTACTTAGTTTTAAATTTTATAACATATATTTAAGAGAGGTGAAAAATATGGATTTTTCGTTAACTAAAGAACAAAAAATGCTTAAAAAGTTAGCGGCCCAGTTTGCTGAACAGGAATTAGAGCCTGTTGCGGCACAGGTCGACGAAGAACATACTTTTCCGGTAGAAAACTTTGCTAAAATGGCCAAAGTCGGCTTCACCGGGATAGGTGTTCCAAAGGAATACGGCGGCTGCGGCGGCGGTGCACTTGAAAAAGTTATCGCTGTATCAGAATTTGCCAAGAAATGCATGACATCAGCTGCATGCCTTTCAATTCATCTTATTGCTCCGCACGCAATAGTTGCGCACGGAACAGAAGAACAGAAACAGAAATATCTCCCTATGCTCACTAAGGGCGGGGTTTTAGGCGCATTCGCATTGACAGAGCCTAATGCAGGTTCAGACGCAGCAGGCGTTAAGACTACAGCGGTTTATGACGAAGCGACAGACGAATATATACTCAACGGCACCAAGTGCTTTATTACAGGCGGCAGCCGCGCAGGCGTTCTTGTAATATTCGCACTTACAGAGCCTGCAAAGGGAACCAAGGGAATGACTGCATTCATAGTTGAGAGCAGCTATCCGGGCTTCTCAGTAGGTAAAATCGAAAACAAAATGGGTCTTTGCGGCTCAGAAACAGCAGAGCTTGTATTTGAAGACTGCAGAGTTCCTGCAAAGAATATACTCGGCAAGCCGGGCAAGGGCTTCAAAATCGCAATGATGGCTCTTGACGGAGCAAGAATCGGTGTCGGAGCTCAGGGTATAGGCTGTGCCGAAGGCGCTCTTGACCTTGCTGTTAAATATGCTCACGAACGTGAACAGTTCGGCAAACCTATTGCAAACCTTCAGGGTATCCAGTGGTATCTTGCAGATATGGCTACCAAGACAGAGGCTGCCAAAACACTTGTTTACTATGCTGCATATCTTGCAGACAACAAGCAGCCTTTCACAAAAGAAGCTGCAATGTGCAAATTAAACGCAGCAGAAAACGCTCGTTTTGTAACAAACCTTGCACTTCAGATTCACGGCGGATACGGATACATGAAGGACTATCCTCTTGAACGTATGTACAGAGATGCCAAGATTACTGAAATCTACGAAGGTACTTCAGAAATCCACAAAGTAGTTATTTCAAGAGCAGTATTAAGCGGTAAATAGGAGGGAGTATCATATGAGAATTTATGTTTGTGTAAAACAGGTTCCGGATACATCCGGTACAGTTGCAGTTAATCCGGACGGAACTTTGAATCGTGCTTCAATGCAGACTATCATCAACCCTGATGACCTTGCTGCAATGGAACAGGCACTTTTATTAAAGGATGCAACAGGCTGTCAGGTAACAGCAGTTACAATGGGACCTCCTCCTGCAGAGGGAATGTTAAGAGAACTTCTTGCAATGGGAGCTGACGATGCCATCCTTATTTCAGCAAGAGAATTCGGCGGATCGGATACATTCGCAACATCACAGATTATATCGGCAGCCATTACTCACACAGGTATCGGCGAAGACGATATGATTCTTTCAGGCAGACAGGCTATAGACGGAGATACTGCACAGGTAGGACCTCAGATTGCAGAAAAATTAAATCTCCCTCAGATTTCATACGCTGCCGAAATCAAAAAAGAAGGTTCAAAGGTACTCGTAAAGAGAATGTTAGAAGACGGTTATATGATGATTTCAACACAGACACCTTGTCTTATCACATGCATCAATGACCAGGACATGAACCCTAGATATATGACATTAAACGGAATCATGGAATGCTACAGCAAACCGCTTACAATTCTTGATTTTGAAGCACTCAAGGACGAACCTCTTATCGAGCTTGACAAGATAGGTCTTAAAGGTTCACCTACAAACATCTTCACATCATTCACTCCGCCACAGAAGGGCGTTGGCGAAATGCTGGAGGGTGCAAACAAAGACACTGCAGCAACACTTGCTGCCAAGTTATTAGATAAACATGTTATATAGGAGGTAGGTCATGGCTTTTAACAGTACAGATTTAGCTGCTTTCAAGGATATATGGGTATTCTGCGAGCAGAGAGAAGGTAAATTAATGAATACTGATTTTGAGCTTATCTCAGAAGCAAGAAAACTTGCTGACGAAAGAGGCTCACAGTTGGTAGGTGTTCTTATCGGACACAACGTAAAAGATTTAGCCAAAGAATTAGGCGGATACGGAGCAGACAAGGTTTATGTATGCGAAGATCCTGCTCTGGAAGTATATACTACAGACGCTTACGCAAAGGTTTTATGTGACATATGCATGGACAAAAAACCCGAAGTCGTATTATTCGGTGCAACCAACTACGGTCGTGACCTTGCCCCAAGATGTGCGGCAAGATTATGCACAGGCCTTACAGCAGACTGCACACACCTTGACATCGACATGGACAACTATGTTGAATTCCTCGAAAAAGCTTCAACATTAGACATTGCAAGCAAGAAATTCAATATGGAAGACGTTAACCTCAAGATGACAAGACCTGCATTCGGCGGACACCTTATGGCAACAATCATCTGCCCTAGATTCCGTCCTTGTATGTCAACAGTTCGTCCGGGCGTTATGAAAAAAGCTCCTTTCGATCAGGCTAAGGCTGATGCATGCGTTATTGAATCATATCCTGTAACATTAACAGAAGCGGATTTAAGAACAAAGGTAGAAGAAGTAGTTAAAGCAACAAAGAAAATCGTTGACCTTATCGGCGCAGATATTATCGTATCAGTCGGCAGAGGTATCAGCAAGGATGTTGAAGGCGGCATCAAGCTTGCAGAAGAGCTTGTTGAAGCATTCGGCGGCGGCGTTGTAGGCGGATCAAGAGCAGTTATAGACTCAGGCTGGCTCTCGGCAGATCATCAGGTAGGACAGACAGGCAAGACCGTTCATCCTAAAGTATATGTCGCATTAGGTATTTCGGGAGCTATCCAGCACAAGGCCGGTATGCAGGAATCAGAACTTATAATTGCGGTTAACAAAGACGCAACAGCCCCTATATTTGAAATCGCAGACTACGGTATCAACGGAGATCTGTTCAAGGTGGTTCCGCTTATGATTGAGGCTATCAAAGAGGCAAAAGAAGCCAAATAAATTAAAAACAAGTTAAACGGAAAGGAATTTTAGAACAGTGAAAAAGTTATTTGAAGGATTAAAAGTAGTAGACCTGTCATCAGCACTTAACGGACCGTTTTGCACAATGTTCCTTGCTGACTACGGTGCAGATGTAATTAAAGTAGAGCCGCTTGTAGGCGACCAGTGTCGTGAGTGGGGACCTTTTGATGAAAAATCGGGAGAGAGTGCATTCTTCACTTCTGTTAACCGTAACAAGAAGAGCACAACTCTTAACCTTAAATCAGAAAAAGGCAGACAGATGTTCTATGATCTTGTAAAAGATGCAGACGTTCTTGTAGAAAACTACAAAGGCGGAGTTACAAAAAAACTCAAGATTGATTATGAAACAATCAAAAAAATCAATCCTAACATCATCTATGCATCAGGTTCAGGCTTCGGTCAGTACGGACCTATCTCCCACAGACCATGCTACGATGTAGTATCACAGGCAATGGGCGGGATACTTTATCTTACAGGATTTAAGGATGATGATCCTGTAAAAGTAGGACCTTCAGTAGGCGACCATGTTGCAGGTATCTATCTTGCAGTAGGTGTTATGATGGCACTCTACTATCGTGAAAAAACAGGAATAGGCCAGCAGGTTGACGTAGCTATGATGGATGTTATCTTCAGCATCCTCGAAAACGCTATCGTAAACTACACTGTAGGCGGAGAAATTCCTGAAAGAAACGGCAACATCGATCCTTCAATTTCACCGTTTGACGTATACAAATGCAAAGACGGTTTCGTAGCTATAGGCGTTGGAAACGACAGACTGTTTGAGAAATTCTGTAACACAATGGACAGAAAAGATCTGCTTGAGGATCCTAGATTTGCAACCAACGATTTAAGACAGACAAACTACATTCCTGATTTAAGAGGAGCAATCGAAGACTACTGCGGCAAATATACAAAAAAAGAACTCGAACTGATTATGGACGAAGCAGGCATACCTTGCGGACCTGTAATGAATGTCAAGGAAATCATCGAGCACCCTCAGACTCAGGCAAGAGAAATGATGGTTCACTGCGAACACCCTACAGCTGGAGACCAGTACTTCCAGGGCTGCGTAATCAAATTATCAGAAACTCCGGGTAAGGTTGAATTTGCTGCACCTCTCAAAGGACAGCACAACAGAGAAATCTTCGGACTTACTGAAGAAGAAGAAAAACAGCTTAGAGAAGAAGGCGTTATTGCTTAGATTCATAATATGGTGTAAATATATAAGGAGGCATTATTATGAGAAAAGTATCGTATTTAAGCTACAATATGACAACTGCAGATGCAAACAATCCTGACGGCATAGTTCCTGTAGGAAGACAGTTTGACTTCATCGGCGACGTTGAAACAGAAGAAATGATTTTAGTGGATGGTGACGAATCACTTTGCCTTGGCTATACAGGTGTACAGTGCTACGAGGATGTATATGTAGGCGATATGATGGAATACAAAGCTACTCTTACTAAAATCGGCAACACATCAAGAGACTGCCACATTGAAGTGTTCAAGCTTGCAACACCTGCATCAAGAGCCGGCGTTGCAAACCCTAAGACTGCTGATATGGTATGGTTTGATGAACCGCTGCTCTGCACAGAGGGCAATGTCAGACTTGTTGTTAAAAAGCACCTCCAGAGAGGCGAACAGCCTGACGGAACAGTTGCAGAGCCATGGGCTGACAACGAGGACTTCCCGGGAGCCGGTTTTGACCCTGCTCACCCTGAAGACATCACTTTCAGATACAGAATGTCAGACAGAGACGTTTTCTATCTCGGCGGCGTTGTAAACGGAGCAAGAAACATCACTCTTATGGAAGATACAGCTAAGAGACTTATGGCCAGAGAATTCGGCAACATGGGACATGTAACTGCTGTAAACAAGGTAAGATTATATGAACCTTGCTTTGCAGGCGACTATCTTGAATATCATGCAAGAATCAACAAGGTTGCAGGTGACAAGATTGAAGTTGAAGTAAGAAACTTCAAGTACATCGACCTTCCTGAAAACCCTGAGTTCCCAAGCTCGATAGACGTACTTCCTGAACCTAAGCTTTGCACAATTGTTCAGTTTGTATTCGAGACATATAAATAGTCAGTGCATATTCTAAAAGGGCAGATTAAGTTCTGCTCTTTTTGCTTTTAATCGGTCTGAATAGATGATATAATGTTTTTCACAGTGAAGAAGCCCTAGCCCTGTTTACACAGTAAACAGTGGCAGGTCTTTTGTCAGGATTGCCCGAAGCGAAGAGAGGCTGCAATCTACGGCATGGCCGTCAGGACAGAGCTGATTAAACACACATACCACCCTACAGGTATTATTGTGGTATAATCTTTAGAAAACAGGCAATTAAATATACTTAAAAAAGGTGATGAATATGAAAAAATACATTATAGCAGCGGCTGCCGCAGTTATTTCAATATTGATGTGCACAGGCTGCTCTGCAAATGAGCTTGAGTATGATGTGAATCTTGGGTATGATTTTAACAGTGTCAAGAGCGGAGATATTGTTTTTAATGTGTATCATTCGGACACAGAGGATCATTTGTGGGAGCTTATTGCAAGCTTTCCGTGCCGGCCGGTGCCGGGACATTACAATGATGTCAGGCTTGAATGTGAAGGCGATCGGATAACTGCCGGACTGACGGATAATACATATACCAGTTCAGATGACGGGACATCTGCAGCATATGACAGTACTGTCATTTCATCATATGATTTCAGGGTTGACGGCTTCAAAGGATCGCTGTCAGGGTACGGCTTTTATTCTCTTAAAAATAAATCCGGCGAGCAGCCTGTACGACTGTATCCTGTTTCAAATAACGAAGATGTATCGCTGGTAAGAGAGGTGGATCTGGATAAACCTTATGATACAGAGGAGGTAAATCTGGACAACATACTTATAACCGTAGTGATAAATTAACCGCAGCAAGGTTACTGATATATACAAGGAGAATATGACAGCATGACAACGGGCAGAATAAATACAGACAGTTCAGGGCGCTTTGACATCAGTGCAGCGGCTCTGCATATCATTGCAATGGCATTTATGCTTATGGATCATCTCTGGGCCACACTGCTGCCTGCGCAGGAATGGCTGACCTGTGTGGGGAGACTGGCTTTTCCGATATTCGCTTTTATGATAGTAGAGGGATATTTTCATACTCACAGCATCAAAAAGTATATGCTGAGGCTGCTGCTGTTTGCGGTACTGTCTGAAGTGCCGTTTGATCTGATGTACGGCGGGGTATGGTTTTATCCGGTTCACCAGAATGTAATCTGGACGCTTCTTACAGGCCTTTTGGGCATCAGGCTGATGGAAGCGGTAAGAGAAAAACACAAAACATGGGTGTATCTCTTGGTATCTGCCGCAGTTGTTATCACAGGTGCCGTACTTGGAACAGTATGTATGCTTGACTATTACGGAGCCGGTGTGCTTACGGTTTTCGTTTTCTATTTTTTCAGGGAACGGAAATGGTGGTGTCTTCCGGGACAGATTGCGGCGCTTTACTGGGTGAATGTGGAGCTGCTCAGCGGACTGCTTTATCCTGTGAAGCTGTTTGGTATGGAATTTGAGATATGCCAGCAGGGACTTGCATTGCTGGCGCTTATTCCGATATGGCTCTACAGAGGAAGGCAGGGTTATCACAGCAGACCGTTTCAGTATGCCTGCTATGCGTTTTATCCTGCTCATATGCTGATAATTGTCATGGTTCTGAGCTTTGTGAACAGGTGACGGTAAATATATAGAAGGAGAGTGGATTTTATGACTGAAAAAGCTAAATACAGCCAGATATATTTTGTTAATATAACAGTGGAGAACGACTGGGGATATCATCTTGAATCACTGTGGTACGGTTCTGATTCAAAGAATCTTGCTCTTATGATAATGGATGTTATGAAGTCGTGGTATGAGCCTAACAGGGAAGTGCTGGGACAGGGTATCAGAGAGTTCCACGAGAAGCTTGAAAAGGCGGCAGATGAGGAGAATCCGGTGCCTGTTACATTCAGAGAACTTACAGGTGAAATGTTTCACGAAAACGGCCTTAAAATGACAATAGAGTTTACAAATAATCTTGATGAAATGTACGCATTTGTATTTAATGAATCGTTTGAAATCTTTGCGGTAAACGGGGAAAATCCGGAGGATTTTGACAGCATTGCGCAGTACATAGATTATCTTGAAAACACCTGCAAAGCCGATGAACCGATAGTGCTTGCCCTGAAATCAAAAAACGAGAACGATATAGCTACTGCAATATGTATGATAGATATCAAGTATGATTATTCGGGCCGTCATTATGTGCCTCAAAAGCCAAGAGAATAGAGGCTTTTTTCGTCTGCAATTTTCAGATAATTATACGAAGTTGCTGCGTTTTTTGTACTGTTTTTTTATAAATGTCAATGCTGTGTTTTGTTATGTTTTTTCGCCTTAAATTTAGATAAAATATTAACAAACCCATTGACAGTAAAGATTTAAAATAGTATTATGGAATTGTAAAAAAAATTGGTTGTAAAATTTAATTACACAGCCTAATAATTCATAAAATTTAGGAGGATTTAAAATGGCTAAGATTAAAACAGTTTTAGAATGCATCATGGAGAGAGAAAACAACCCTAAGATGATCGGTTCATACGTTAACTTAAAGACAAGAATGTCAGCTGGCGATGCTCACTATGCCGGTGAACTCGTAGAAGGTGCACATATCGTAACTGCATGGGGAGACGTTGGAACTGAACTCGCTATCAGACTTCACGGCGACGAATCATTATTCGTAGGTTATTCAGAAGTTAGATACACTGCTCCTGTATACGCTGGCGACTGGATGGAATATGGCGGATACATCGAAAAGGTTGGTAACACTTCACTTACTTGCAAATTCTTCGCTTACAAATGGATGAAGGATTCAAAGGATGCTGACGGCAACGTAATCAACGGATCAGGCGCAGAAATGATCAACCCACCTGAACTTTGCGCATATGGTACTGGTACTCTTATGGTTAAGAAGCCATTACAGAGACCTGAATTCGCAGATCCTGAATTCGTAGCAGATGCTGATGCATACAGAAAAGCAAACGCTTAGTTTTAACAGATCTATTAAACAAACCGATTTTCAAAGGGTTTCAGGGTGAAACCTACATAGATTAGTTTTTTACAGATGAGTACTTTTACTCATCTGTTTTTTATGCAAAAAACACCGCCGTTCAGGCGATGCTTTCAGTCAGGTCACTTAGCACATATTTTGTAATATTGCTCACATTTATTATTCCAACCATGTTCCCGTCTCTGATGACAGGTGCTTTTTTAATATGCTTTTTGCTGAGCCTGCTGCAGACATCTGCAATATCATCATCTGCATTTACTGTTACTACAGCCTTTTTGCAGATTGATTTTACCTTTGTATGAACAAGCTCTTTGAGTCTGCTGTCAAAATCTATAGTGATAAATGAATATATATTGACAAAAGACGGGCAGCTGTCGGACAGAAACCTTATAATATCGCCGTCTGATATGAAGCCTGCAAGTCTGCCGCTTTCATCTGTAACAGGCATACCGCTGACCTTTTTTTCGGATATGAGTTTCAGAGCATCAATCAGGGTTGCGTTTTCGTCTATTGTATATACATCTTTTTTCATAATTTCAAGCAGAGGGCTTTGAGAGTTTTTATCTGCAGTATCATCACAAAGGAACCCGGAAAGAGGTCTGCTTACTCTTTTGTAGAAGAAGTTTACAACAAGCCCGGTGGTGAGCGCTGCAATTACGGTGCCTTCTCTGGTGCCTATAATCTTAAAATCAAAGAATATGAGGGAAAGTATTACCGCGGCTGCCACATAGCATACATCAAGAACTATTTTTGTTCTGCCGAAATTGGTACCGTATTTGTCAGATACGGCCTTGACTATGGCCTCGCCTGAGTTCATTATGACATTTGCCGTCACGGAAAGTGAAATTCCAAAGCCTAAAACTATTGTGCCGGCGGCTACAAGAGCCAGTTTGACCGGATAGAAAGGCGCGGGGATGAATGAAACCGACCACATTCCGAAATTCACAAATATCCCGAAAAGCACCGAAAGAGGCACCTGAAGAAGCTGCACAGGCTTGAAATCCCTGCGCAGTACAATAATCTGACCCAGAATAAGCAGGCAGTTCCATATGATAAGCAGCAGACCGAATGACAGTGACGGAAGCTTGTAGCTTACCACATTTGCAACGGAGGATATGGGAGATACTCCAAGCTCCGCGTGCCTTGTCAGTGCAATGCCTTCCGCGGAGATAAACAGGCTTAATATAAAGAGTGCGTATCGCTTGATTGTTTCTTTTAATGTCATTATAACCCTTCTTTCATGTTGGTGTATATTCTGTCAAGGTAAGTGTTCAGAAGCTGTTTTTCTTCTGTTGTGAAGCCGCTCAGAGCCTTGTGCTCTATGGCGTCAAATTCCTGTCTGATTATTTCGCACAGCGCCTTGCCGCGGGGTGTCAGAAATATGTGATATGATCTGCGGTTGCCGCTGTCTGTTTTGCGCTCCAGCAGGTTTTCTTTTTCCATACCGTTCAGAAGCACCGTAAGTGTGGCAGGTTCAATGCAGCAGCCTGCAGCTATGTCCTTTTGGACGGCTCCGTTGTGCTCTGCCAGATAATCAAGAACTTTGGGCTGTCCTGAAGTGAGTTCTGTTGATCTGATGGATGCAAAAAGCGCCTTGTGAAAAAGGCTCTGATTGGCCATCAGATAATAGTGAAGTGTGTTCATCGACCTCTCCTTTGTTAGAAAACTAATAGTTAGAATACTAATTATATGGTATCATATGACGGTGCAGACAGCAAGCTTATTTTTGAATTTCAAACAAAACAGCAACATAGTTATTGAAAAACAGAGCCGATTTTGGTATACTGAGAAAAAATATTTACTGCCACCGGGTAGTCTGCTTTAGAGCATTCGTCTGCATATCGTTAGGTCTTAGAAGATATGCACTGCGGATGTTTTTATTTTTGGAGGGACAAAATTTGAAAAATTTCACTAAGTTTGAAACGGCGCTCTGGGCGGTTTCTGTGACGGTTGTGACAGCTTCGTTTGTTATAGGAGGCAATTTCAGGGTGCTTACTCTGATAGCATCCCTGATAGGGGTGACTGCTCTCATATTTGTTGCAAAAGGCGATGTGACAGGGCAGGTGCTTACAGTGATATTCAGCGTGCTTTATTCGATAATTTCGTTTCAGTTCACCTACTACGGCGAAATGATCACCTATATGTTTATGACGGCGCCTATAGCGGTAGTATCTGTTTTTACATGGATAAGACATCCTGAGGAAAAAGGCAAAAGAGAAGTGAGCATAGCAGGACTTGACCGCAAAAAAACAATTATGCTCTGCATAGCTGCAGTAATTGTTACTGTTATATTCTATTTCATACTGAAATACTTTAACAACGCAAATCTGTTTTTCAGCACCATATCAATAACAACCAGCTTCCTGGCCTCGGCTCTGACAATGTTAAGAAGCAGCGCCTATGCTCTCGCCTATGGTGCCAACGATATAATCCTCATAGTTCTGTGGGTGATGGCAAGCATTGAAAATACGGCATATCTGCCTATGGTTATGTGCTTTGTGATGTTTTTTGTCAATGATATGTACGGGTTTTACAGCTGGCAAAAAAGAAAAAAGCTTCAGGAGAAAAAACGTTTATGTTCATAAAAATGAAGAGAGCATTGCTGCGCCTGAGAGTAACACATATGACAGGCAGGAAAGCAACAGAGCAAAAACTTCTGAATAAATTTATAAAATGGGATGTGGGGATTCCTATTTTTTTAAGGGTAAAAATACAGGAATAAGGTATTAGTTTGCTAAAACTCGGTACATATATGACAATTATATCGGATTACGCTAAAAGTTCTTGACAAAACCCTATGGGGGGGGGGGTAAAATAGATATGTGAATTATTCAATAGGGCAAAGCTGCCAAGAGGCAGGCTTTGACGTAAAAGAACCTAAACAAGGAGGGAGAAAATGAAAAAGTTATTGGCTATAGTCATAAGTGTGGCTATGATAGTGGCAATGATGCCTATGGGGGTGTTTGCTGCTTGGAATGGTGGCACGTTCGAAGTTAACGGAATGAGATATACCGCTTCGAGTGATGGAACGACAGCAATTTTGGAGGGACCTGCAAGTGGAAAATATTCGGGTAATGTTACGGTTCCGGAAACTGTTACGAACAACGGGAAAAGCTACACCGTTACAGCAATCCGGGGAGGTGCCGGTGGTCAAAGCGCCTTTTATAAAT
This sequence comes from Christensenellaceae bacterium Phil1, assembly GCA_963648745.1. Taxonomy (GTDB): domain Bacteria; phylum Bacillota; class Clostridia; order Peptostreptococcales; family Anaerovoracaceae; genus UMGS973. The sequence goes on along the minus strand of CAVJEY010000015.1, from coordinate 510 downwards.
CCACAGAATTGACCAGTGTGACCCTTCCCGATTCCATTACTAGCATTCCGTCCTATGCTTTTGGTCAATGCACCCAATTGACGAGTGTCACGCTTGGGAAAAATGTGACATCAATTGGAACAGAAGCTTTTAGTGGCTGCACTACGCTGACCACTCTGACGCTCCCAAGTACACTGATTTCCATTGGAGCCGCGGCTTTTGAAGACTGCAGTGCGCTGACCAGTCTGGAGATTCCCGGAAATGTCACCTACATTGGCGGAGCAGCGTTTAACGGTTTAGGGGCTACCTCTTTAACGATTCCGGCTTCCGTCACGGCGGGGAAGGACGCCGGTTTGCTTGGATATGAATATCTGGACGACGTTACGTTTGCAGAAGGAAGCGGATTCAAGCTTGATAACGGCGTCCTCTATTACGACAATACGCTGGTGATTGCTTTTAATCTGGAACTTACCGACTACACTGTTTTGGATGGTACAACGGCGATTGGTGATAAGGCTTTTGCCTACAGCG
>CAVJEY010000014.1:0-21221 GCA_963648745.1 Christensenellaceae bacterium Phil1 | reverse complement strand
CCCCACAACTCCGATTATATTGTCGTCAGAAAACAGAGGCAGGTTTATGCCCTGTCTGCAGCCTTCATATTCATCATCATAATATACAGGCAGCTCTTTGAGGTTTTGCCGAATTACAAGATGCGCACCTTCATGGAACTGCCCGACACGTTCTCTGTCTGTGCTTGCCAGAATAACCCCGTTTTCATCCATTATATTGATGTCATAATCTATGACAGAGCTGATTTCGCGTATAAGCTCTGTTGCAGCGCCTTTGCTTATTTTCATAAAGACCTCCGTATCAAGTTGCTGTATAGTTTTTATCATATTGGCAATGTTGTTATATGTAACAGTATTTGACCGCTATTTTCGGATTTATGCCCATATAAAAATGTTACGAATAATATTATAATTAAATTAATATTATTCGTCAATACAAACGAGGAGGTTTACAATGAAAATGAAAAAGGCTGCTTCAAGGTCATGCTCAACGCTTATTGCATTAAGCAGTGCGACAAAAGCAGGAGACATTATTTTTGGAAAAAACAGTGATCGCCCGGTAAACGAGTCACAGCCGCTGGCATATTTCCCGCCGGCAGATCACGAGGCGGGTGAAATGGTGCAGTGCACATATATAAAAATCCCGGAGGTTGCACATACCTATGGCTACATCGGTTCAAGACCGTACAATATATTCGGTTTTGAACATGGTGTAAATGAACACGGAGTAATTATAGGGAATGAGGCAGTAACAGGCAGAGAAACCCCTGAACTTAAATGGGGCCTTATAGGAATGGATATTTTAAGGCTTGCTCTTGCAAGATCAGACAGCGCCGCAAAGGCCGTTGAGGTTATAGGAGAGCTTCTTGAAACATACGGAACAGGTGGTGATCCGCTAATCAGACCTCAGTATTTCAATGCCAACTATATTATTGCAGACTACAATGAGGCATATATATTTGAATCCTGCCAGAGAATGTGGGCTGCTAAAAAGATAGAACACGTCGGACATATAGGCAACATATATGCGCTTAGAGACGACTATGATCTGATAGGCAAAAACGTAATCAAAGAGGCTGCAGCCAAAGGCTGGTGCAGAGATGAGAAGAGGATAAACATTGGTGAAACTTTCTCGATTTCAGACTGCGATTATGAAGACGGAGAAGCATATTTCAGATACATCAGGCAGGAAGAACTGATGAAAAACAGGGATCCGTTTACTGTGAAAATGATGATGAACAATCTGCGTGACCACTACGATATGGATTACAGAAAGCCTATACAGTATGATATCGCAACTTCAAAGATGCCTACAATATGCTGTCATCCGGGAGGTATGAACGGCTGCGCATCAGCGGCAAGCGTTGTATGCTCACTTGATAAGAATGTGCCGGAGCCTTTCAGAATCACATACTGGGGAAGTATGGCTCCGCCTTGCTGTTCGGTATTTACACCTAAATTCAATATCGGCTGGGTACCGGAGCAGCTGGCGGTTGCGGATGCTGTATATAATCCGGACAGCCCATGGTGGATTTTTAACGAGCTTGAAAGATATATTTCTTTAAGCTACAACGATTTTGCTCCTATGGCGCAGGAAGTATTCCAGCCTATGGAGGATGAGATGATACAGCAGGTTGAGCAGGCTAAGAGTGAATATGATGGTGATGACGAAAAGCTCAAGGCTCTTTCACAGGAGGCCTTTGAAAGAAGCATTGCCGCAGCAAGAGATATTACTGCAAAAATAAAGGCAAAACTGCCGTCAGCAAGAATTAATTATCTGATGCTTGACTATTTCAGAGATTCAGCAGATATGTGCGGAATGCCTTATGAGTTAAAGCTGTAGATATACTACTGATTACAGAGAGGAAAAATATAAAATGAGTGATAATGGATTGAAAAAACAAAGCGTAGGGCTTATAGGTCTTGTGGGAATGATATACGCAATGACTGCTGCCGGCGCTTACGGTATAGAGGATATGATATCTTCATCAGGGCCGGGAATGACAATAATAATGCTTTTCGTACTGCCGATTATATGGGCTTTCCCTATAGCACTTGCATCGTGCGAACTGGGCTCTGCAATTCCTGACGAATGCGGATTTTACAGATGGGTTCAGAGAGCACTGGGCGAGTTCTGGGGATTTCAGATCGGCTGGCTCAAAAATATAGGGATATATATAAACGTTGCGGTATTCGTTGTACTGTCAACAGATTACCTTGCTTCATATCTTGGGCTTAACAATCTTCAGAGTTATATATGCAAAATAATTATAATCGGAGTTTTCACATGGATAAACCTCAGAGGCGTAAAAGACGTTGCAATCGTAAGTTCGATAATATCAGGTGCGATTCTGGTTGCGTTTGCAGGCATTGCAATTATAGGATTTGTTCATTTTTCACACAACCCGTTTGAGCCTGTTGTTGCCACAGGACAGACAGTTGTGGGCAGCATAGGTTCAAGCATAGCAATAGGTATGTGGATGTATGCAGGATATGAGTCGATGTCAAGCCTTGCAGGTGAGGTGAAGGATCCGCAGATGATTCCAAAGGCTATAATAATAGCATTGCCGCTGATTATAGGTACATATGTACTTCCCACAGTGGCATCAATCGGCGCTATAGGTCAGTGGGACAAGTGGGGTTCTGCCGGCGTTTCATATGTAAATGTTGCAACGCAGTTTGCTCCTGCATTCGGAGTTGCATTTGTAATGGTTGCCTTTATATCAAACATATCGATGTTTAATGTTTATCTGGCATCAGGCGCAAGAGGCTTTTTCGTAATGGCAGAGGACAACCTTGCTCCTAAAGCACTTGTAAAATGCGATAAAAAAAGAGGTGTGCCGTATGTGGCAATTATAAGCCTGTCAGTGGTTTCGCTTATTCTGTGTGCATTCAAGTTTGATATACTTGTAACTATAGTTTCACTGTTTAATCTGGGGCTTTATTCTCTGATTATGATCTCACAGATAGTCCTGAGAAGAAAAGAACCTGACCTGCCAAGGCCTTACAGAATTAAAATGGGCAAGGTGGGTACGGACATATTCTGTGCAGTTCCCGTTGCAGTTGCGTTTGTAGCACTTTACATAAATGGTGCGGACTACTTCGTAATGGGACTTCTGGGTATGATATCAGGGCCTGTAGCATATATAATATTCAAGAAAATTTACGGAGGTCTTTACAAAAATGATCCAGTGAAATATCCTATTAATGAAAAAACCGGACTTGCAGTCGGGGATACCAAAAGAATATCATTTGCATTCGGACTTCTGGCAGTGCTTATGATTATAGGCAGACTGTTTCTTCCGGGCTATGAGGATCAGGCATATTATACAGAAGCCTATGGGGTTAATGGTATGTTTGATATTCTGATGATGCTTGTAACTGTCGGAGCTGCTGTATGTGCAGTGCTGGCTGTTATATTTGGAGTTTTATATAATAAGACGGAATCGAAGGAAGCAATTAATGGATAATCAAAAAGTATTGCACAAAAAATACCTTATAATGCCCGACTCCTTCAAGGGAACCATGGATTCCATTGAAGTATGCGAGATTATGAAAGCGGCGGTGCTTGAAAAAAATCCGGGTGCAGAAGTTGTGACTGTTCCTGTCGCTGACGGCGGGGAAGGGACGGTAGACTGTTTTCTGTCTGCATTTGGCGGTATAGGGAAAACGGTGACGGTAACAGGTCCGTACGGCAAAAAAGTACAGGCGGTATATGGACTTGCAGGCGAGACTGCGATTGTTGAAATGGCTGCAGCCTCAGGCTTTGCACTTACCGACAACGGTATGAGAGATCCGTCAGTAGCGACCACATTCGGAGTTGGAGAACTTGTCAGAGATGCCGTTGAGTCAGGCTGCAGGCATATAATACTTGGGCTTGGCGGAAGCTGCAGCAATGACGGAGGTGCAGGTATGGCAGCGGCACTGGGAACTGTTTTCTATGATGAAGAGGGCAGATCGTTTGTTCCTGCCGGCAGAAGCCTTGACAGAATAAAAAGGATAGATAAAACAGCTTCTGACAGACTTTTGAGAGATGTGGAGATAGAGGCAATGTGTGACATAGATAATCCGCTGTATGGAGCAAAGGGGGCGGCATATGTGTTTGCGCCTCAGAAGGGTGCAGACGAGGCTATGGTCAGAGTGCTTGACAGCAATCTGAAAAAATATGCACAGACGGTAAAAGCCGAAACAGGAGCAGATATTTCAGAGATTGCAGGCGGCGGCGCTGCAGGAGGAGCAGGTGCAGGAGCATATGTTTTCCTTGGCGCCAGACTCAGACAGGGGATAGATGTGATGCTTGATATGCTGAAATTCGAGGAGCTGATTAAAGACTGCAGAGTGATTTTTACAGGAGAGGGCAGCTTCGACAGCCAGAGCCTCGGTGGCAAGGTCGCTGTGGGAATTTCCAGAAGAGCCAAAAAATCAGGAATACCTGTCATAGTTGTGGCAGGAAGCGTTGCTGACAATATCAGTGGACTTTCGGAGAACGGGATTACGGGTGTATTTCAGACTGACCCCGGCACCTACGAAAGCCAGAGTGAAATGTTTGCAAACTGCAGAAAAGACCTGAAAAGGACAATGCTTGAGATACTTGACAGAACAGGTTTCTAAAACTTCAATGTAAATGCCTTACATAAAAAAACATAAATAACGGCAGGATTTCGGAATTGCTTCCGGAATCCTGCTGTTTATTAAAGGCACATATTAATGTCCGCAAAAGGCAATTATATGTGAATATACGAGTGCAGTGTGGTATAATTAAGACTGCGTTGATATATTTGTTTCTGAAGAACAGGGCATTTGAATACAGGCAGTAAAACAGGAGGCGGGAGCTAAGGGAAAATCATAATGATGAAATGTGATTGCGGTCTTGCAATGAGTCGTGACCGTAATGCAACTGTCAGCATAAAAAACAGGAAATGTACGGAATTAAAATTCCTGTTTCCGGATATCGCACGCAAGGTGCGATAATATTCAAGGTGTTTTCTTTGAAACATACGGAAATATCTATAAAACGACATTTCCTGTGTTATAAAAACGAAGGCCTGCGTATACTGAACTTCGCAGCACAGACTTTCTTATGGCAGGCTGTGGTGGCTGAAGCAGGAACGGTTTGAAATAGAAACCCGAAAACCGCAAAAGAAAGGAAATTAAGACCCCATGAAAGACAAAACCACATGTAATCGTAATGCACGCAGGACGCGGGCTTTGATCGAGGGAGCTTTTTTAGAGCTGATGAAGGACAAGTCGTACACGAAGATCTCAGTGCGCGAGATCACGGAACAGGCTGATATCAACCGATCCACATTCTATCTGCATTATCAGGATGTTTACGATCTTCTCGATAAAATTGAGACGAGGATCATAGAGGATATTGAGAATACCATTTTGCAGATTCGCAGGGAGGGCTATGTGCCCGGCAGGCACCCGTTCCATGTGCAGGTGTTTCGCAAGCTGATGTGTTATGAAGATGTTTTTCGTGTTCTATTGAGTAAAAAGGGCGACATAGATTTTTTGTACAGACTGGCATATACCATGGAGCGTGATATGTACCGGGGATGGAGTTCATATTACGACAAACAGATTCCGTGCGATCTTGAGATGTATGCATCCTATGTGACATTTGGTATGCTGGGAGTTCTCCTCAGGAACCTGTATCTGGATTCGCGCTGGCCGCCGGAGCAGATGGGACATCTGGCAGGAGAAGTTACCAACTGGCTGGATGAGGGGATTCGTGGTTCAGAGGAGAAAACGGGATATCAGACTCAGTGGAAAGTCGAAGAAAGAGATTGAGAAAACAGAAAATTCAATTTTATCACAACACATAAGGCGAAAGTGTCGATATTTGAACACTTTCGTCTTTTTTGATGGTTGAGCTTAAAAAAGACGGGTGTTACTATTTTAATAAAGGAAGGGTTAAGACCCGTAAATCGTGAGAGTATACTAAAAAGGAGGTATTACAATGTCTTTTAAACGCAGAGATGATAAAGGTTATATCATGCCGATTACATTCGGCCCGAATTCCATAATTTATCCGGCAAGCGGCAAGAAATACAATGAACCGGGTGAGATTCATGTAGCATCGATAACTTATGAGTCGGATCGCGACGCCATAGAGGCGCTCCTGCCGGAATGCTACACATTGAACGACCCGTATGTCACTGTAGCTGTTTGTGAATTTACTAATCTGGGCTACATGGCCGGCAAAGCCTACAACCTGATTAATGTTAATGTACCGGTTCACTTCAAGGGCGAACGGGATGATCTGGATGCTGATTACATCATGGTCATGTTCGAAAATCACGGGGAGCCTATCGTGGGTGGTCGTGACACCATGGGCTACAATAAGGTTTACTGTGAGATTCCGGACATCGAGCATTACGGCAGCAAGTATATAGCCAGAGCCAACAGCTGGGATTTCCGCTTCATGAAGATGGAACTGGATATGTCTAAGGAAGCGCCGGATCTGGCGACATTACAGGCTAACGAGGCAAGAAGTCAGGGCAAGGTAAACTTCAAGTACCTGCCGCATGTAAAGGAAAAGGACGAAAAACCGGAGCTCAATTATACCAAGCCTGCAGTAGCTTATCCGACAATCCTGCCGAAGTGGGAGAAGCCGGATGATTATCCGTATGAGATTCGTGAGCCTGAGATTGAGTATGGTGACGGTAAAATCGAGTTCATCAGGCCGACATGGGAGGAAATGCCGACAGACTATAACATCGGTCTTGGTCTGAGCACGTTGAAGTGCAAGCGCGTCATTGCTGCAAAGCATGTGGTTTATGATGACCCTTGCATCTATAACACCTGCTATAGACTCCGTTAGTTTTTCTGCAAAACCGTACCGGCTGCCGGGCTGATGACACTGGTGGTCCGGGGATTCAGGCGGCAGCCGCAGGCAAACCGCTGCCGCCTTTGTAGTTATAAAGCATAGCAAATATCATACTTTTCAGGAGGTACAAAAATGGAGGCACTGGGTATTATAGGTTTGCTGGTCGGGATTGGCGTTCTGATCCTCATCAGTTACAAGGGACTGCATGCAGTTCCTACATCGCTGATTGCAGGTGCTGTGATCCTTATCTTCAACGGAATCAATCTCTGGACAGGATTCTCGGAGCTTTGGATTGGCGGCATGGCGACGGTCTTTACAAAGTATTATCTGCTCTTTCTGGCATCGACGCTGTTTGCCAACATGATGCAGGAGACGGGAGCATGCGAGACGATAGCGTATAAATTCGTGGACTGGTTTGGCAAAAAGCATATCCTGACGGTTATTGCGCTGCTTTGCTTCATCCTTTGCTACGGCGGCGTCAGCTTCTTCGTAATCATGTTCGCAGTAGGGCCTATTGCATTCGCCCTCTTCGAAGAACTTAACATCCCGCGTAAATTAATTGTTCCGGCCACTGCGGCAGGCAACGGGGCATTTGTACTGGCAGCTCCGGGCAGCCCGCAGATCCAGAATGTAATTCCTACAGAGCTGGGAACAAGCCTGATGGCCGCTCCTGTTCTGGGTGCAATCATGACAATCTCGGGTACGATTATGTGTATCGTATGTGTGGAATACATTTATAAAAAAGAAATGCGCAAGGTTGAGCTGGGTCAGGCGCCGGGATGGAATTCTCTGGGCAATGAAGCTGCTCTCAGCAAGAAGAGAGAGAAGAATGCCGGTCTGTTCGGCAGTTTCTTCCCGATGATCGTGATTATAGGCATCATCGTAATATGCAGTATAGCAATCGATGATATCGACGCTACGATGCTGGCAGTTATCGCTATGTGCATCGGCATTATCGTAACCATAGCGCTCAATTTCAACTGCCTGGAGGGAGCCAGGGGCAAGCTGTTCAAAGACTGGGCTGCAAGCAGTGCAGTGGGCGCTGCCAACTCTGCACTGGTACTCGGCGCGGTTGTTGGTTTCGGAAGCATGGTATCCGGCACGGATGCATTCTCCGATATCATTAAGTGGCTCATGGGTCTTGATATGAGCACATACTGGAAGGGCGTCATCTCCACCGGTACCATAGCAGGTATCTGCGGATCGGCATCTTCCGGCGAACAGCTGACCATGCAGTATCTGAGTGATTACTTCATTAACTCCGGCTGCAACCTGGACGTGCTCCACAGACTGATTGCCAATGCGTCTATCACATTCGACGCACTGCCGCACGCTACAGGATGCTTCCTGATGTTCTCATATTACGGCGTTAACCATAAGCTTGCATATAAATACGTATTCCTGCTTAACGTAGTACTGCCGGTATTGGTAGTGGCGGTAGCAACGCCAATCTGTACGGCACTGTTCTGAAAATGATAAAAGAATAATATGGCAGATTGCAAAGTCTCTTCCCCGCAAAAGGGAGGAGGCTTTATTTTTGCTGCGGGATATAAATTTTCGGAATAAGGGCGGCAGATGAAAAAACAAAAAATAATTGCAATTAAAGCAGCAGGCATATTGAAATTATACTTTATGGTAGTATAATAGAGTTGTGAATGGTTGTTCACGAGAGAGGCAATATGTATAAAAAATTAGATGATGAAGTTTTGAACAATATACTTGAGTCCGGCATTGATGAATTTGTAGACAAAGGCCTTGGCGGTGCAAACATGAGAAGTATTGCCCGGCGTGCAGGTGTCAGTGTCGGGGTTATATACAAATATTACAGTGACAAGGACAGCTTTTTCAGAGCCTGTCTTGCTCACAGTCTGGAGCTTTTAGACAGCGTGCTTGCAGAGGCGGTGAACGAAGATGATGATATCGACTTATGCATCAGAAAAATAGTGTATGCACTTGTCAGAAATTCCGAGCAGCATTCAAACTACAATGCCATGTACAACGAAATAACATCGGGAGGCTGCAGAGCCTATGCCGCGGAGTTTGCGGGAGAGATAGAGGCAAGGTCTGCGAAGGTATACAGACACCTCATAGCCAAAGCGCAGGAACAGGGAAAAATTTCAAAAGATGCAGACAGCGGTGCCCTGGCTTTTTTCTTTGATAATCTGCTTATGATGCTGCAGTTTTCACTGAGCTGCGGATACTACAGAGAGCGTATGAAAATCTTCTGCGGAGAGAATACGGACAAAAACGATATTGCTGAATATATGATTTCATTTATACAAAAAGCACTTATTAAGGAGGCGTAGTATGTATGTAATTGCGTATGACATAGGCACGACAGGACTCAAAACCTGCCTGTATTCCATAGAGGACAGGGTAAGCCTTGTGGCAGGTGCTTATCAGGATTATGATCTGTATATCCTTGAAGGCGGCGGCGCGGAGCAGGATGCACAGCAGTGGTGGGATGCCATGTGCAGCACCACTCAAAAGCTGATAGTGCAGACAAAAATCGCTCCCGAAAAGATAAAGGGTCTGTCATTCTGCTCACAGATGCAGGGGCTGGTACTTACAGATGACAGGGCAAATGCGCTGAGGCGGCCTATGAGCTATATGGATCAGCGCGCTTCAAAGGTTATGAAATCCGTGCAGGGCAGGGGCATTACGGTGTCGGGTGTGAATATTGTGAAGCTCATTAAATCCCTTGCGGCAACCCACGCGGCATCCACAAGCGTCAAAGACCCGCTGTGGAAATACAAATGGGTTGAGGCAAACGAGCCTGATGTTTTCAGCAGAGTGCACAAATGGCTTGATGTCAAGGAATACCTCATAGCAAGATGTACGGGCAACTTTGTAATGACAAAGGATTCTGCGTATTCGACATTTCTTTATGACACCCGCAAAGGCAGAGAGGGCTGGAGCAAATCTCTTTGCAGGGCATACGGCGTTGATATGAAGCATCTTCCAAAGGTCATATCATCTACCGATGTTGCAGGAACTCTTACAGATGAAGCGGCGCAGCAGCTTGGACTTGCCGCAGGCACCAATGTGTACGGCGGAGGAGGAGATGCCACTTTGATAGGTCTTGGCGCAGGCTGTACGGAGACAGGACAGACGCATATATACTGGGGGACCTCAGGCTGGGTTGAAACAATTACAGACAGGCAATATGTGGATATAGTGTCGATGATAGCAGCCATTATAAATGCCGAGGACGGTAAATACAACTACTTTGCCGAAATGGAAACTGCAGGCAAATGCTTTGAATGGGTCAAAAACCATCTGGCTCTTGATGAGATAGGCATATACCTTGCCAAAACCGATGTTGCCGATGACAGAGAAGGAATGTATGAGAGCCTCTATGATTATCTTTCGGAAGTCATATCAGAGGTTCCGGCAGGTGCGGGAGGCGTGATATTCACACCATGGCTTCATGGCAACCGATGTCCTTTTGAAGATCCGTCGGCTGCGGGTATGTTTTTCAACATAGGAATTGAAACGGGCAAAAAACAGATGATAAGAGCAGTTGTTGAGGGTGTGTGCTACCACCTCAGATGGATGCTGGAGTGTCAGGAAAAAAAGATAAAAACATCACAGACCATAAGATTTGCAGGCGGCGGCGCGCTGTCGGATGTCACATGTCAGATACTTGCGGACATTACAGGCAGGAGAATACAGACGGTGGCAGATTCCAAGGATGTGGGCTCCGCAGGAGCGGCAATCCTCGCAGGAGTCGGAGCGGGAGTGATACCCGGCTTTGACAGTGTGGCAGAATACATACCGGCAGAAAAAACATTTGAACCCGATGAAAGCCTCAGGGCTGTCTACGAAAAAAACTATCAGGTGTTCAGGCAGCTTTACAGGAACAACAAAAAAAGTTTCAGAATTTTGAACGGAGAGTAAGATTATGGATACAGCAAAAGCACAGGAGCTGGTCGCAGCTACAGGCAGACAGCTTCTTGAAACAGGGCTTGTGGCAAGAACATGGGGCAATATATCCTGCAGAGTGGATGAAACCTGCTGCGTTATAACGCCCAGCGGACTTGACTACAAACAAATGAAAGCAGATGATACAGTGATTCTCGATATCGAATCGGGCAGCTGGCAGGGAAATCACAAACCGTCAGGTGAAAAAGGTGTGCATATGGCAGCCTACAGACAGTTTCCCGATGCAGGGTTTGTAATACACACACACCAGAGCTATGCAACGGCAATAGGACTGTCGGGCTTTGACAGCTTAGATATTACAGATGATGAAACAAAAGCGCTGGGAGGGATAGCCCGTGCAGATTACGGACTTCCCGGAACAAAAAAACTCACAGGCGCGGTTGCGGGCAGATTAAAAGAGGGCAGTCATACAGTGCTTATGGCTCATCATGGCGCTCTTGTCTGCGGAAAAGATATGGACGAGGCGATGAGCAGGGTAGAGCTGCTCGAAAAAATATGCGAAAGAAATATTAAAAATTTCAGCGGCAGCGGCAGAGAAGCGGTATTAAAAACAGCAGAGCTTGGCAGACCTGTATATGCGCAGGTTGATGATATGGCGCAGATGATAGGGAAAAAAATCCCCATTGCAGACAGCATGGCGGAAGCAGACAGGCTTTTGCAGAAATACAATGCTGTAATTGTAAAAGGCAGCGGCGCGGCAGTCAGGGCAGACAGTAAAGATGACAGAGAGGCTCTTGAGATGCTGATTGAAAAAGCCTGCATCTGTCACCTGCATACGTTAAATGAAACATCACATACAAAACTTGGCGCATTTGATGTAATGCTGATGAACTGGGTTTACAAAAACAAATACTCTAAACAGAAGAACGGAGAAAAATAAAATGGCGAGCAACAAACAAAAAGAAATTGCAAGGATAATCAAATTTGTGCTGTTTTCGGCTTCGGCGGGAATTATAGAGCTGGGCTCGTTTACACTGCTAAACGAGCTGACAGATTGGACATACTGGCCCTGCTATCTGATAGCTCTGATACTGTCAGTTCTGTGGAATTTTACTCTCAACAGAAAATTCACATTCAAATCGGCAAACAATGTGCCGGTGGCGATGGCAAAGATATTTGCTTTTTACTGCGTGTTCACTCCGGTGACGACTGTAATGGGGAACTACCTTGCAGAGGATCTGCTGTGGAATGAATACATAGTTACAGGCATCAATATGGCGCTTAACATATCAACAGAATATCTGTATGACAGATTTATAGTGTTCAGAAAAACTTTAGATACAAACAAGACTGCGCTGAAGCAGCAGCAAAAGGAAGACGGAGGTGCTTACAATGATTAAAAACTGCGGAATTACAAGATGGGATAATCCCGACGAGATAAACAGGCAGCTCAAAAATCTGACAGATCAGGAAATCTGGGAGGTTGATGATGAGTATTACAATGATGTCATAATGAAATATTTCGATGAGAAATGCCAGGGCTCCAAAGCCATATATGAGGAGTCAAAGCAGTATATACCGGGAGGTGTGCAGCACAATTTGGCATTTAACAAGCCGTTTCCTATGTGTATGGCCAAGACAGACGGCGCATATCTTTATGACTATGACGGCAACAGATATATAGACTTCCTGCAGGCTGGCGGCCCTACAATACTTGGGAGCAACTACCCTGCAATCAGAGAGCAGGTTATACAGCTGCTCAATACCTGCGGACCCGTAACAGGACTGCTGCACGAGGCGGAGCTTATGATAGCAAGGGAGATCAACAGGCATATGCCTAATGTCGAGATGTTCCGTATGCTGGGTTCAGGCACGGAGTCTGTTATGGCCGCGCTTCGTATAGCAAGGATTGCAACAGGCAACAAGCGCATAATCAAAATAGGTGGCGCATATCACGGATGGTCGGATCAGATGGTATACGGACTTAAAATACCGGGAAGCAGAGCGCTTCTTGAATCTCACGGCATACCAAAGGGCGCATACAGGACTACGGACGAGGTAAGACCAAATGACCTTGATATGCTTGAAAAAATGCTGAAACGAAACAAAATGAAAGGCGGCACAGCCGCAGTTATAGTTGAGCCTGTAGGCCCCGAAAGCGGCACAAGGCCTGTGGCGCATGATTACAACAAAGGCGTAAGAGCATTGTGCGACAAATACGGCGCGCTTATGATTTTTGACGAGGTTGTAACAGGCTTCAGAGTGGCACTGTCCGGAGCACAGGGGTATTTTGACATAGTTCCCGACCTTACAGTTTTCGGCAAGATTGTTGCAGGCGGATATCCGTCGGCAGGCGGTGTCGGAGGCAAGAAAGAGTATGCGGAGCTGATGGCTGCAGGGCTTGCAACAGGCAAACACAGAGCATATGTAGGCGGCACTCTTGCGGCAAATCCGCTTTCATGCCTTGCGGGATATACGGCAATAAAGGAAATCGAAAGAACTAATGCCTGTGAGATAGCAGGCAAAATGGGTGACAGATTATGTGACGGCCTCAAACAGCTTATAGACAGATACGGACTGCCTTATGTCGCATACAATCAGGGTTCGATAGTGCATCTTGAGTGTACTGGAGCCATGAGCTTTGACTTCTCATCTATGTCATTTGTAAAGTCCGCACTGGGACTTCTCAAGCACAAGGATATGATGTATGTAAGGAAAGACTCAATGGAAAAAATGGGCGCTGCATACATGGCAAACGGCATAGTTACACTTGCAGGAAGCAGGCTGTATACTTCGCTGGCAGACACACCGGAAATAATTGACGAGGCATTAAACAGATTTGAAGAGGTATTCAGACACGTCAGAAAAACAGACAAGGGATTACTGAAATAGAGGCAGATTAACAGCAGGGCACCCCGAATATACAGTTCGAGGCGCCTTGCATCAATGTGCCGGTTATACTGCTGATACGGTCAGTTTTAACCCCGGCGGTTGCAATATTTTTAACAGGGTTTCGAGGTTTGGTATTGTTTTGAAGGTTTCTATTCCTGCAACAGAGGACTGCGGGATACCGCACAGCTCTGCCAAGGCTCTCTGCGTAAGCCCCAGTGAATTGCGCTGTCTGATTATAGCACCTGCTATTGCGGACAGCTCATCCATTTCTTCTATATCGTTTTTTGACTGAGGATCTGCATTTTTTATATATTCCTTGTAGTCATTCCATGTTTTCATAGATTATTTGTCTCCTTTCGCATCAGATAATCATTTCTCTCAAGCTTTGGTCTGAGGGATTCTAAGAAATCCCATAGTTTAGATGTCCCGCTGCTGTTTTTGTAGAATTCAATGTTATACATAGTCTGCCCTTCTGTTTGAATTTGTGACAGCACAAATGCTATCATAAATCAACCGGTATATGTGAATCTTATGCGGGGAAGATACTCTCAAGCCGGATAATTTACGTTTGCTTATTGACAAGAGAGGCATAAAGGTATATCATATACTTAGCACTCAACGAGATAGAGTGCTAACAACAGATAATAACCTAGGGGGTAAATATAAAATGGCAAAAAAACAATTCAAAGCTGAATCCAAAAAACTATTGGATATGATGATTAATTCCATCTATACACACAAGGAGATTTTCCTGAGAGAACTTATATCAAATGCCAGTGATGCTATCGACAAGCTGTATTATCAGGGCCTTTCAGATGATAAGATGGGGCTTGCAAGAGAGGACTTTTTCATACGGATAGACATTGACCGCGATGCAAGGACTCTTACGATATCAGATAACGGTATCGGTATGAACGGCAAGGAGCTTGAATCAAACCTCGGCACCATAGCCAAAAGCGGCTCCCTTGACTTCAAGGAAAACAATGAAGCCAAAGAGAACATAGATATTATAGGGCAGTTTGGCGTGGGATTTTATTCGGCATTTATGGTCAGCGACAAGGTTGTTGTAACATCCAGACCTTTCGGAGAGGACAAAGCATGGAAATGGACTTCAGAGGGCGCGGACGGCTACACAATCGAAGAATGTGACAAGCCTGACAGAGGCACCGAAATCGTACTGTATATCAAACAGGATACCGAAGATGACAAATATGAGGATTACCTCAACCAGTATACAATATCGGGACTTGTAAAAAAATATTCCGACTATATCTCATATCCTGTCAAGATGGATTTTGAGACCACCAGAATGAAAGCAGGCACAGGTGTTGAGGACGAAAACGGCAATATGATAGAGCCCGAATACGAAACAATAACCGAAACAAGAACTCTGAACAGCATGGTGCCTATCTGGAGAAAAAACAAAAGCGAGATAACAGACGAGGAATACAACCACTACTACAAAGAGAGATTCTTTGATTTCAACGACCCTGCCGCAGTAATCCACACCAAGGCGGAGGGACAGATTTCCTACGATGCCCTGCTTTATATTCCTCAAAAAGCATCGTTTGACTATTACACCAGAGAATACGAAAAAGGCCTTGCCCTGTATACAAACGGCGTGCTGATTATGGACAAGTGTGCAGACCTGCTGCCTGACTATTTCAGCTTCGTAAAAGGCGTTGTAGACAGTGCAGACCTGTCGCTTAATATTTCAAGAGAAATGCTGCAGCATGACAGACAGCTCAAGCTGATAGAAAAAAACATCGAAAAGAAAATCAGAAGCGAGCTTCTCAAAATGCAAAAAGACGACAGGGAAAAATACGAAAAATTCTTTGAGGAATTCGGACCGCAGATTAAATTCGGCATTTATGACAAATACGGCATGAACAGCGATACCCTGCAGGATCTTGTGATGTACTATTCATCAACGGAGAAAAAGCCTGTGACACTCAAAGAATATGTTGAGAGAATGAAGCCTGAGCAGGACAAGATATATTATGCCTGCGGACAGAGCATTGCAATGATTGATGCGCTTCCTCAGACCGATGCTGTTAAGGACAAGGGCTTTGAGATACTGTATATGACAGACAATGTGGATGAATTTGCGGTAAAAGCCATAGTTGACTATGATGGCAAGACTTTTGTAAATATCTGCACAGACAATCTGGATATGGACAGTGAAGAACAAAAAGAAGCTCTTAGGAAGAAAAACGAGGAGTCAAAGGATGTCCTTGAAATTATAAAGGAAACTCTCGGTGATGACGTTGCCGAAGTAAGATTTACAAACAGGCTCAAAAACTATCCTGTATGCCTGACAAGTGAGGGTGAAATTTCAATAGAAATGGAAAAAACCCTTAATGCAATGCCTGCAGGTGAAAAGGTAAAAGCAAAGGTTGCAATGGAAATCAATGCTGATCATCCTGTTGCAGACAAGCTCAAAGCCATTGCGCAGGACAAGGCAAAGCTTGCTGACTATGCAAAGCTTCTGTACGCTCAGGCAAGACTGATATCGGGTCTGCAGATAGAGAATCCGGCAGAAATAAGCGAGCTTATATGTGAGCTTATGTAAGACAACAAAAACAATGCAAAAGAAAACATTTCAAAGGCTGTGCGGCATGATGCTTCACAG
The DNA here is from genome assembly GCA_963648745.1 of Christensenellaceae bacterium Phil1. Taxonomy (GTDB): domain Bacteria; phylum Bacillota; class Clostridia; order Peptostreptococcales; family Anaerovoracaceae; genus UMGS973. The sequence continues at coordinate 5,001 of CAVJEY010000014.1, read as the reverse complement.
TCTTTTTTGCTGCTGTTTTTTTCTGCTTTGCAGGAATGTCGAATAATGTGACAAAATGACAGGATAAAAGATGGTATAATGTGTTTGACAGCGACTGGCCGTCAAGACAGAGCTGATTAAACACACATACCATCTTGCAGTTATTATTATGGTATAATATTTCTCACAGCGTTGAATATGCATTATGTTAAAACTTGATTACAGGGGAAAGAAAATGAAAAGAGTAAGCAGAATTATATGTATCATCATAGCAGCAGTAATGATTGCAGCAGCTCCGGTATGCGGACATTCAGGCAGAACCGATTCGTCGGGAGGCCACAGAGATAACAGAAATGCCAGCGGGCTTGGATATTATCACTATCACTGCGGAGGTTATCCGCCGCATCTTCACAATAACGGAGTTTGTCCGTACCGTTCAGGCAGCAGCGGCAGCAGCGCAGCTTCAAAGGTAAGCAAGCCTCGCGTTACAAAGCCTGCAAAGGTCAGGAACGTCAGGACAACTTCAACATATGCACTAAGAACGACTGTCAAATGGAACAGGGTATCAGGTGCCGCAGGCTACAAAGTATATCGTTCAGCAGGCAGCAGCTACAAGTGCGTTAAAACCATAAAATCAGGCAGTACATTAAAATACACCGATAAAAGCGTTTTGGCGGGAAAAACCTACTACTACAAGGTAAGAGCCTTCAAAAAAGTAAACGGCAGCTATAAATACGGAAACTATTCATCATCAAAAAAAGTAACGACAAAAAAGAACAATCTGTATTTTGACTTTGACTGGGATGATTATGAAGATAGCGGAGAAGTAGGCCTTGATTTTGAAAGACTATGGTACAGCTCCGGCTCTCTTTGCGCAGAGATTGCGGTGAAGAACTGTACAGATAATACGATTGAGCTCAGAGGTATTGACTCTATCAGAATATACTGCGATGACAGCAGGATAGGAAGCGGCACATACTACAGCTTTGATAATAATGTAATACTGGCGCCGGGACAGATAAGCAGTAAATACAGAATTGTCTTTGACAGCAGCAGCAAAACCGATTTGGTCAGAAAAGATAAAATCGGCGCATATTTCAGAAGCACATCAGTCATTGACTATGAAATCCGGAATGCTGATAATCAGCAGAATAATTAGAGCATACATCTAAAGAGGGTATATACAGTAAAAGGTCAGCGTTTGTTTTGCTGACCTTTTGTCTTTTTATTCTGACTGCTGCCCGTATTCCCTCATTATATCCACAGAAGCTGAAGCGCCTATCCGATCTGCCCCTGCCTTTATCATTTCCTGTACTGTTTTGAGGTCGCGTATGCCGCCGGAGGCTTTTACCTGCGCTCTGCCTGATATGCGGTTTTTCATAAGTTTGACATGAGCTGCCGAAGCACCTCTTGTTGAGAAGCCTGTCGAAGTCTTTACAAATGCTGCTCCCGCATCTGCCGCTATCTTGCACGCCTTTGAAATCTCCTCATTTGTAAGCAGGCATGTTTCAAGTATCACCTTGACTGCAGCGCCGTATTTTGATGCTGTTTCCACAACGCCTGCAATATCGGAGGCAACATATATGTAGTCCTTTGCCTTCATTGCGCCGATATTCATAACCATGTCAATCTCCGATGCGCCGTCCTCACAGCATTTCATTGTTTCATAGGCTTTTACCTCGGAGTTCATAGCGCCCAGAGGAAATCCCACTACTGCAGCCACCTTTATATCGGTTCCCTTTAGCTCCTTTGCCGCAAGGGATACATAACACCCGTTTACACATACCGAATAAAAATCGTATTCCTTTGCTTCCTCGCAGAGTCTGATTATCTGCTCTTTGGTTGCTTCCGGTTTGAGAAGCGTGTGATCAAAATATTTACTGAATTTTTTCATCTTAATTACTCCTGTTAATAAAATACTACTATGGTACAGCCCGGTGAAATGTTATTAAACAGTATCTTGGCCTTGTCGTAAGGCAGGTTGATACAGCCGTGGCTGCCGTTTGTCTTGTAAATTGTCCCGCCGAACTGACTGCGCCATGTGGCATCATGGAGTCCGTAGCCGTTAAAGAAAGGCATCCAGAATGAAACCTCGCTTTCGTAATCGGTACCTTCGTTTTCATTGCCGCCTCTGAGCATGGCATTGCGCTCTTTGTACTGCAGCATATATGTTCCGACTATTGTTCCTGTTTTTTCCTTGAGGCAGCCGCTTACAAACGGAGAATCCACAACAAGACTGCCGTTTTTGTAATACCACATATGCTGCAGGGTAAGGTCAACCTCCACGTAAGTGCCGACCACATCGCAGGTACCCTCACGGCCGTTGCCTTTCTGTGCGTATACAGGTTCTCTTGTGACATCCTTGCCGGATTTGAGATCCTCTGTAAGCTGTTTGATTTCGGCATTCTGGTCTATCAGATAGCCGTAGGTGCCTCCGTATACGGTGACAGATCCTCTTGCCGTCGAATTGAATACTCTTGTGCCGCTGCAGGTGTTGTATTTGTATGCAAGCTCTGCGACATACTCCGAAACGGCCTCCTCATCTGTTGTGATATTGCCGTCGTCATCGAGATATATCATTTTGTTGAGCTGCTCAGGTGTGAGGGTTTCGGTCTGACTTCCGAAAGTATATGTTATTTTTTTTGTCAGATAAGTATTGCAGTAATCAAGTATTTGTGAAATCTCCTCACTGTCTTTTTTGATCTCAGGCTGCTTGTAAAAATCGGAAGCGGTGAAGTCAAGCTTTTTCTTTCCGGCAGCCATGCGTTTAAGGACTGCTTTTTTGAGTGTTTTTCTGTCTATGTTTTCGCCGTAAACCTCCGGCACGACATTAAAATCGGTAGTTGACATATCCACATATGCGTCCTGTGTCTTTGGTTTTCCGACATTTTGAGCTTTGACAAAATTTTTAAGCTCGCTTTTGAATTCTCTGGTGGTTTTTTTGACCTTCATAGGAAATTCAATATCATAGGCAGAACCGAATATGTGAGCGACGCCCCTGAGAAACCCGGCGTCTTTAACAACGCTGTCGAGCTTGCCGTCAATGGAATAAACTGTATTTTGCATAGGTAAAACAGCAAGGGTGCTGTCTCCGCTGACGATTTTGAAATCCTCGGAATTCCATTTGTCTGTCAGTCTGCGAACCGCATCCTCTTTTGATATTCCGGAGCAGTCCACACCGTTTATGATTGTGTTTTGGGGCAGAGTATCTGAAATAGAGGCTTTGTGGCAGGCGTATTTCCATAGACCAAAGACTGCCGCCGCAAAAAGCAGTATACTTAGAATAATAATCAGTGTCTTTTTCATTATGTCCTCTCTAAACTCAAAATTAAATATATTCTATAATATATCGGGCGGCTTGAGAAGTGACTTGAACAAAAAAACTCAAAATTGCCTTATAACTGCCTAATTGCCTTACAGTCTGAAATCTACGGGGCTTCCGGCGGTTATGGAGTCCGGTGTTACAAGGCAGTCAAAACATAATATATGTACGCCGCAGGAGGCCGCTTTGTGCAGAGCCTCACCAAATTCGGGGTGAGTTTCGCAGTTGGGTGTGAAGAGGCTGATGCCCTGCATCTGAATCACAAATATTATAACTGCGCAGTACCCTTCGGATGCGGCTTTGCAAAGTTCCTCAATATGCCTTACTCCCCTTTCGGTGGGAGCGTCGGGGAACATAGCCGTGCCGTTTTTTTCAAGAGTTACTCCCTTGACCTCGACAAGTGCTTTTTTGCCGTCCCTGTCCTCTGCATAGAAATCAAGACGCGAGCTGCCGTATGGGGTTTCTGCCTTTATCTTTCTCAGCACGCCCATTTCAGGAAGCCGTACTGCTCCGCTTTGAAGCGCTTCATGCACCACCCTGTTTGGAGCCTGAGAGTCCATATTGACAATAGTATCGCCTTTCATAACGCAGATAAGAGAATACCTCAGTCTGCGGCTTCCCATTCTGCCCGAAAAATCCTCCAGATATACGACTGCACCGGGAATCAGAAGCTCCCTGCAGCGACCTGTATTTTTAACATGAGCGCTGACAGCCTCTCCGTTTATTTCAACCTCAGCTACAAACCTGTTGGGGCGCGATATGAATTTGCCTTTTACGATATTTTTGTATTTCATAGTCTGTAGTATACTACAGAACCTGCTTTTTTTTCAAGGAAGAAGCTTCGCAAGGTTTTCATAATGCGTAATTTGTAGTATACTCATAATAAATGTTTTGTTTTAAGGAGAAATTTATGTTTACTTCACCGGGGGCTGTGGCCTTTGAACTGTTTGGAATGGATATAAGGTGGTACGGCATCTGTGTTGCCGCAGGAGTGCTTACAGGTACGATACTGAGCTATTACAGGGCGCCGAAATTCGGAATATCAAGGGACAGTCTCATAGATGTGCTGCTTGTCGCTATCCCTGCAGGGATTGTGGGAGCCAGACTGTACTATGTGATATTCAACTGGCAGATTTATGCCGGTGATTTTATGAAGATAATAAATTTCAGAGAGGGCGGGCTTGCCATACACGGCGGGCTGATACTGGGGATAGCAGCGGGAGCCTGTATGTGCAGACATCACAAAATTTCGCTTCTCAATCTGCTGGATCTTCTGGCGCCGGGTTTTGCGATAGGACAGGCCATCGGCAGATGGGGCAATTTCTTTAATTCCGAAGCTCATGGAGGGCCGACGGATCTGCCGTGGGCTGTAATAGTGAACGGACAGGGAGTTCACCCGACATTTTTGTATGAGTCGCTGTGGTGCCTGCTGCTGTTTGTATTTCTGATGCTTATGAGCAGAAATATTAAATTCAGCGGTCAGATTTTCTGCCTGTATGCGGTGCTGTATTCTGCAGAGAGGTTTTTTGTGGAGAGCCTCAGAACCGACAGCCTGATGATAGGGCCGTTCAGACAGGCACAGGTGCTTTCACTTTGCGTGATAGTGATATTTGTAGGTCTGTATATACTGCTTGGCAGACGGAGCAGACATCGCAGAAGTTGAAAAATCCGATAAATTGTGGTATTATGAAGTGCTGTGC
>CAVJEY010000013.1:0-21975 GCA_963648745.1 Christensenellaceae bacterium Phil1 | reverse complement strand
CTGATTTGTGAAAGGATATATATGTTCAGGGATATAGATACGGAATACGGCAGTATAGGAATAAGCAGAAGCATCATAACCCAGATAGTTACGGATGCTGTTGAGGTTTATTCGGGCAAAGCGTGGCTTGGCAATGCCAAAGCCATATTTAACATTTTTTCAAATGATGAAAACAGCAATATAGATGTGGTCTGGGACGATGAGGGAATCCACATAAATATTTTTCTCATAATCAAGTTCGGTACAAGCATAAGCAGAGTTACCAACGGCATAATAGACTATATAGAAAAAAATATTAAAATCACATTTGGAGATGTGCCTCACAAAATCAGAATTCTTGTTACAGGTATAGAATCCAAGCAGCAGGTAATCAAAAGAGATATTGAGGTTGTTAGAGAATGAACGGAAACGACAGCATTACTGTAATCAGAGGAATAGGCCCCAAAAAAGAAGAAGCATTAGGTCGAATGGGAATAAATACAGTATCGGATATGTATATGTTTTTTCCGCGGGATTATCAGGACAGAAGAAACATCTGCAGAATCTGTGATGCCCGAAACGAACAGACTGTTCTTGTCAGAGCAACTGTGACCAGGGTGTTTAGCAACAGATACGGCAGGAAAAATATGCTTCGCATTACGGCAGATGACGGAAGTGCTGTGATGGAGGTGCTTTTTTTTAACGCGGCTTTTCTGGCAAAAACAATAAAACCGGGAATGAGGTATGAGTTTTACGGCAGAATATATATAGACAGGGGCAGATGCAAAATGCTCCACCCTGAGATGACGAAGGCAGGCGAAAATATGCTGCGGGGAATTATACCCGTATATCCGCTTACCAAAGGCATATCACAAAACGAAATGCGCAAATGGCAGCAGTATATAGTCAGTGAAACAGAGGAAATACATGATTATCTGCCTGAAACCGTAAAATTACGAAACAATCTGTGCGGTCTTGAATATGCCGTACATAATATACATTTTCCGGAGAGCAGGCAGAAGCTTCTTGAAGCAAAATACCGACTTGTATTTGATGAATTTTTTGTAATGCAGACGGCGCTTATGGCTCTTCGGAACAGAGGCATTACAGGCAGCGAAGGCATTGCTTTTTCAAAAGCAGTGGATATATGTGAATACATAGATACTATGCCGTATGAGCTTACAAAGGCGCAGCAGAGGGTAATAGATGAAATCATATCGGATATGGAGTCGGGCAGTGTTATGAACAGGCTTCTGCAGGGTGATGTGGGGTCAGGCAAGACCGCAGTTGCCGAAGCGGCGCTGTTTAAGGCGGTAAAATCAGGCTATCAGGGAGTTTTAATGGCTCCGACAGAGATACTTGCCCGCCAGCATTACATGGGACTTCAAAAGAGCTTTGAACCGTTTGGAATTACTGTGGATTTTCTGGGAGGCAGAATTAAAGCCTCCGAAAGAAAACAGGTGCTCAAAAGACTTGCGGAGGGCAAAACAGACATACTTATAGGGACTCATGCGGTGATACAGCCCGATGTTTTGTTTAATAATCTGGGCCTTGTTATAACTGATGAGCAGCACAGGTTCGGCGTAAACCAGCGCAGCCTGCTGACCCGCAAGGGCGAGAGACCTGACAGACTTGTAATGACGGCAACGCCGATACCAAGAACACTGGCAGCGGTTATCTATGGAGACCTTGATGTTTCAGTGATAGATGAGCTTCCTGCAGGCCGCAGAGCCATAATTACAAAAGCTGTGACAGGAAACGGCAGAAATGAGGTTTATGATTTTGTAAATACCCAGCTCAGGTCTGGCAGACAGTGCTATGTTGTCACTCCGCTTATTGAGGAGTCGGAGGTTTTAGACGCAAGATCTGCCGCCGAGGTGTTTGATGAAATAAGTCAGCGGTTTGACGAATACAGTGTGGAACTGCTTCACGGAGAGATGAAGCAGTCCGAAAAAGACGCGATAATGGAAAAATTCTACAGCGGACAGACAGATCTGCTGGTTTCAACTGTTGTAATAGAAGTCGGAATAAATGTTCCCAATGCCACTGTTATGGTTATCGAAAACTCCGAAAGATTCGGCCTTGCGCAGCTTCATCAGCTCAGGGGCAGAGTCGGCAGAGGCTCTCATCAGTCCTACTGCTACCTTATAAATGAGGGGAAGTCAGAGATTGCGGCGCAGAGAGCCGAAATTATGGAGACTTCAAATGACGGCTTTTATATTGCCGAAAAGGATCTGGAGCTTAGAGGCCCCGGAGAGATATTCGGTGTCAGGCAGCATGGGATTCCGGAGCTTAAAATAGGCGATATAGGCAGGCATTTTAAGGTTATGGAAATCGCCGGCAGCGAAGCAAAAAAGCTTCTTGCCGATGATCCTCTGCTTGAAAATAGCGGGAACAGGGAGCTTAAAGAAAAGATAAAAAGCTGTTTTGGTGAAAGTTTCACATTGGCCATCTAATTGGCAGCGGATGAAATAATTACTTATCATACTTTGCGCACCTCTGGTTAAATTAATAACTGTCAGGAGGTGAATGAAATGACAATACAGCAGAAAATGAACAATGCTAGTGCAAAACCTGCATTAAACAACCTGAAAACAGAGGTTGCAAACGAGCTTGGTTTATCAAACTACGAACAGGCAGACAAGGGAAATTTATCAGCCCGTCAGAATGGTTATGTCGGCGGATATATGACCAAGAAGCTTGTTGAGATGGCGCAGCAGCAGTTATCAGGCAGATAGTGCATATGCACTGAATTAAAGTGATTTACGATGAAGCCGCATTAAAATCTGATGCGGTTTTGTCTTTTTTTGTTTCGTTAATACTGCCGGTATGGTAGAATGTTAAGAGCACAAATACTACAAGGAGCTTGAAATTATGAGAATTATAGCGGGAGAATACAAGGGCAGAAGAATTGCAGCCCCTGAGGACACAAGCGTCAGACCCACAACCGGCAAGGTCAAGGAGGCGATATTTGCAATGCTTATGAATGATATATATGATGCGGTTACGGTCGATCTGTTTGCGGGTACGGGCAGTCTGGGACTTGAGGCTCTGTCAAGAGGCGCGCGCAAATGCTATTTCGGCGACAATTCAAGAGACAGCCTCAGGCTTATCAGAGAGAATGTTGCTCACTGCAAAGCGGAGGACAGATCGGTAATAATTGCAGGCAGCTACGAAAAGGTGCTTGACAGAATCAGCGAGAAAGCGGATATATTTCTTCTGGATCCTCCATACAAAGAAGGACTTATGCTCAAATGCCTGCAGCGCATAGATGAGCTTGATATTCTTGCAGATGACGGAGTTATAGTTGCTGAGCACGGAGGCTATGAGAATATGCCGGAGGCAATAGGAAGTATCGTCAGAGTCAAAGAAAAACGCTACGGGACTATTAATGTGACCATATACAGAAAAGAGAATTAGAAATGTATAACATTCTTACATCCTTTTATATCATTACAGCTTCATTTCTGGCTATTATAGTGGTGATGCTTGTGGCACTTCTTGTCAAGCACAAAAGCATTGGCAGATCTCCTGCGCTGAGAGCACTCAGGAATTTTGTGATATGCTTTCTGCTGATAGTGGGAGTTTACTATGTTACGATAATTCTGGGCAGCTACGGCGGTGTATTCCAGAGGAATACTCTCGGCAGAATTGCCGACTTTTCTTTCTGTATTCTGCTGGAATACTGCTGGTTTGCGTTTATACGGGCGCATCTTGCAGAGGCTGACTTTATTCATCACAGATTTGATATTGCGGCCAATGCAGTTATAGCTGTATTCTGGGCGCTTTCTCTAGTGAACTGCAGCCTGCTTATTAATAATGAATACTGCGCATCGGCAGGCACAGAAAGAACATTGAGTCTTTGCATAGAGACAGGAAACGATATTGTACTTTGCGTGCTTAATATCGCATATCTGGTTTTTGTAATAAAATCCGGTATACAGAAGCAGACAGGGAATTTCATAATTATTGTGACAGCCCTCATAACTGTTACGCAGGTTTTCAACGGTGTGGTCACAGACCTTCTCATAGCAGGGAGGCTGATGTTTTCGGTTGAGACCTTCTATTATGATCCTACTTTTCTGTTTATGATAGCTGCGGCTCTTTGTACACTTATTTACATATTCAGATATAATTTCAGCCCTATATATTTTGCATCAAACAGAGAAAGTGCTTCGGCGGAGAATGTTTCCGAGGAAACGGTGCTTGAAATACTGGCTTCCGAAAACCGTCTTACAGAGCGTGAGCATGAGATAATGAAGCTGATTTACGAGGGCAACAGCTATGAGGAAACGGCAAGGCAGCTTTATATATCCAAATATACGGTCAAAAATCATGTGCATAACATATATGAGAAGCTTGGAGTATCGAACAAATCAGAGCTTATCAATATGGTAAGAACGTTGAAAAATGAACATTTACAAAAATAGTCCGTACGGACTATTGTATGAATTTGCAGAATATTATATAAAACGGGTATAGGAACATTCCTATGTCCGTTTTTTTAAAACTTATTTGAAGGAGGAAGAGGATAATGAAAAAAGTATTACTAAAGAGCTTTGCTCTGCTGACGGTTCTGGCTGCATCAGCAATGCTTATGACTGCCTGCGGCAGCAAGAATACTGCCGATACAGTTATAAAGGGAACAATCTATACAGTAGATGAAAATGAAACCACAGCAGAAGCAGTAGCTGTTAAGGACGGAAAAATAACATATGTGGGAGATGCGGCAGGAGCAGAGGAGCTCATCGGTAATGACACTGAAGTTATTGAAACCGGTGACGGGATAGCAATGCCGTCATTTACAGAGGCGCATGCTCACGGTATACAGGGCGGATATGAAGGCCTTTACGAAGCGCTGCTTTATGATTGTTCAAGCTACGATGAGTATCTTGATACTATGAAGGACTTTATGAAAGATGTTCCCGAGGGGACAGAGTTTGTAAAGGGGACAGGCTGGATTAACGGATATACTCCGGAGGGCGGACCTCTTGCAAAGGACCTTGACAAGGTAACAGGTGATATACCCACAATACTTGTTTCAGGCGATCATCATGCATACTGGGTAAATACAGCATGTCTCAAGAAAGTAGGCCTGCTTGATACAGATGAGGACATAGACGGTGTTGTTCGTGATGCCGACGGAAATCCTACAGGACTTCTGCAGGAAACTGCCAAAGATCTTGTGGATAAAAAAATCCCGGATTACACAGTTGAGCAGTACAAGGAAGCTATACTTGTTTATCAGCAGGAGGCCGTAACCTATGGTATCACTGCATATTTTGAACCTATGGTTAACCTTAACGGAAGCAAAAATATGCTGAAGGCATACAATGAGCTTGACGATGAAGGAAAGCTTCTCATAAACGTATACGGCGGATATCAGGTACTTCCGGGAGATGATATTGACGAGCTGGTTGATACAGTTACCAAGGCCAAGGAAGAGGCTGCGGGAGGAATGTTTGAAATCCTTGCGGTAAAAATCCTTACAGACGGCGTGGTTGAAGGGCACACAGCATATCTGCTTGAGGACTATGCAGATGCCGAGGGTGACAGAGGCAAGCCTGAATTTGATGACGATTACCTCAAGGAGCTTTATCTGAAGCTGCAGAACGCAGGCATACAGGTTCATGCTCACTGCATAGGTGATGCTGCCGTAAGACAGACTGTTGATGCTCTTGAATACGTTGCAGAGCAAACAGGCAGGACTGACTGCAGACACGCAATTACACATCTGCAGGTAGTGAATAAAGATGATATAAAGAGGATGGGCGAGCTTAACATAGTAGCTGTAACAAACCCGTACTGGTTTGAAAAAGAGCCGGGATATTTCTACGAGGTTGAAGTGCCTTATCTTGGGGAGGACAGGGCAAACCACGAATATCCCGAGAAGGACTTCTTTGATGCAGGCTGCATTGTAACTGCAGCCAGCGACTATCCTGTTACAATACCGCCTGCACCGCTTGCTGCCATACAGGTGGGCGCGACCAGATGTATGCCTGACGGAGATAAGGATACTCTGCTCGGAGAAGACCAGATTGTAACTGTGGCTCAGATGGTCAGGAGTGCAACATACAACGGCGCATACCAGAACTTTGCAGAGGACAGAACAGGAAGCATTGAAGTAGGTAAAAATGCGGATATAATTGTTCTTGACAAGAATATAATGACTGTTGACCCGCTTGAAATAAGCAGTACCAAGGTTCTGAGAACCATCTTAAACGGCAGCGACGTATATACTGCAAAATAGAATAATCTCTGATTGAAAACGGCTTGCACTGCAGGTCGTTTCTTTTTGGGTTAAAATTATTGAAATTCCGATAAATAACTGGTAAAATAGCATTAATAATTTATGGAGGTATGGCATATGCCCAAAAAGGCTTTGTATGCTGGCTCCTTTGATCCTGTCACTATGGGGCATCTTGACATAATCAGAAGAGCGGCTAAACTATGTGATGAACTTGTAGTGGGAGTAATCAGAAACCCTCAGAAATCCTCAATGTTTACAGAGGAGGAGAGGATTGAGATGATTAAATTATCGACTTCAGGGCTGCCTAATGTCAGAGTGGATGCTTTTTCGGGGCTTCTGGCTGATTACGTCAATTCCAATGATTTTGACATTGTTATCAGAGGACTCAGAGGTACTGCGGATTTTGACAGTGAAATTCAGATGGCTCAGCTTCATTCCGTACTGTATGATAAGGCTGAGACTGTATTTCTTATGACTTCACCGGAGCATTCTTTTATCAGCTCCAGCATGGCAAAAGAGGTATATTCATTAGGCGGCAGTGTGGACAGGCTTGTTTCGGGTGAAGTTTTAGAGCTTATGAACAGAAAGTTCGGCAAACGAGAGGAGAAATAATATGAAGGTTTTAGAGTTACTTGAAGAGATTGAAGAAATAGTTGATACTGCTTCGGGGTTTCCTCTTACAGGGAAAATTATGATAGATGCTGATGAGCTGCTTGAAATAGTCAAAGAAATAAGGACAGAGCTTCCTGAAGAAATCCAGCAGGCGCAGTGGATCAAAGGCGAGCAGAGAAGAATACTTGCAGAGGCCAAAGATGAATACGAGTCGGTTATACGCGATGCAAGAAGACAGGCAGAAGCGCTTATAGACAACAACGATATTACTATTAAAGCCAAAATCAAGGCAGAGGAAATTCTGACTCTTGCCGACGAGAAGGCTAAACAGCTCAAAATAGGAACATATGAATATATGGACAGTATCCTGTTTAATTTCCAGGAAAAAATGGAGGAGCTGAACGGCACATATTTTGCGGATATGTTCAACAGCCTTCAGAATACTTTCGGCAGCATCAACGAAACGCTGCAGTCCAACAGAGATGAGATTAAGCAGATGGCTTTTGAGATTCACGACGAAACAGAAGGCAGCATCGAAGAACAATAAATATCATATACCCATGCTGAATGAATATCATATAGTATGGGTATTTTATTTTTTGCAAGGAAGCATACAAAAGGGATTTTGTGCCTGCTTGCGCTGGCAGGCTGCGTGGTGATGGTGGTGTGTCCTGCGCAGTCCATACTGTCTGCACAGAAGGGAATTACGCTGTGGGCAAACAGTATTGTGCCGGCTATGCTCCCTTTTTTTATATGTATCAATTTCATCGGCGGCATAGGGGTTCTGAGAGTATTCCCGCCCGGCATATTTGCCTTTGCAATGAGTGTTATGTCCGGCTATCCAATGGGGCCTAAGATAATAGGTGATATGGTAAGATGCGGCGTTGTGACACATACAAAAGCTTTATGGCTTCTAAGCTTTTGCACTCTGTCTGGGCCTGCGTTTATGACTGCCACTGTCGGTGTTTCAATGCTGGGGGATATGAAATGGGGAGCTGTAATTGCAGGCTCACACTATATTGCAGCGCTGGCAAACTGCATCGTATTCCATATTATCCTGAGGCCGCCGGATGAACTGCAGAGTCCTGAATATGAGCAGATAAAAAAAGGCAGCCTTGATATATTTACAGACTCCATACTGCAGGCATTCAGGTCTGTGGGAATCATACTTGCATACATAATTATTTTTACATTTATCACCGATTTTATGGAATATGCAGGGCTTTTTGGCTATATACACTCGCCCGAATTAAAGTCTTTGATAAAGGGTGTATTTGAGATGACCGTAGGCTGTAATGCTGCAGCCTCATATGCCGTAAGCCTTAAAACAAAGGTGACACTCTGCTCTTTTTTCATATCATTCGGAGGACTTTCGATAATAGGGCAGTCGATGAGTATGCTGGCAGGCACCGGCATACGTCTGCGGCACATTTTTGTCATAAAGCTTATGCATGGAGTTTTTGCTGCGGTATCAGCATATTTGCTGTGCAGCGTTGTATGAAATGTGATATTATATAGCCATGAAGATTTTAGGAATAATATGCGAATACAATCCGTTTCACAACGGACACAAATATCATATAGACAAATCAAAGGAGCTGACAGGTGCAGATGCTGTCATAGCTGTAATGAGCGGCAGCTTTGTTCAGAGAGGCGAGCCTGCTTTTGCCGATAAATGGCTCAGAGCGCAGACGGCGGTAATGAGCGGAGCAGATCTTGTAATCGAAAACCCGTTTGTTTATGCTTGCAACAGCGCGCAGATTTTTGCAGACGGCGCCGTTAACATATTGGACAGGCTGGGCTGCGTTGAATTTCTTTCATTTGGAAGCGAGGCCGGCAGTACAGATGCTCTTATGAAATTTGCCTCAGAAACCGATGAATTTAAGGACAGGCTTCACAGCGCACTGGAGCAGGGAATGACATACCCCAAGGCTGTTTCGTTTGCATACGCTGATAATGACGGTATTATGACAGGGCCAAACAACATACTCGGCATAGAATATATCAAGGCGCTGCACAGAATCGGCTCCGGTATAGAGCCTGTTACGGTCAAAAGAAGCGACAGAGGTTATCATTCAGATGAAACAGAGGGCGCATTTGCAAGCGCCTCAAAAATTAGGAGCATGGCGGCAAAGGGCGAGGATTTCTCTGAATTTGTTCCGTATGCATACAGAGGATATATAGGCGGACTCGATTATTTCAGTGTTATGAGCCATATCATATCATTGTCACCGGAGGAACTTGACAGACTGCCGTCGGCAGGTGAGGGGCTTGGCAACAGGATTAAAAACCAGTTAAGAAAATCAGGCTCGGTAAATTCACTTGTTGACAACATACGAGGCAGCAGATATACAAGGTCAAGAATATTGAGAGTGCTGTGCCAGATGCTTGCAGGCTGCAGCAGTATGCCCGAAAACAGATACTATGCCAGAATACTTGGCTTTAACAGCAGAGGTGCAGAGGTACTCAAACACATCAAAAAAACAGAATGTGCTTCGATACCTGTGATAACAAACATCAACAGAGAGGACACCTCAGAGATAGACAGCGTACTAAGATACGACATAGCATCTGCGGATATATACAACCTGCTTACAGGCAGGGATATGTATGAGTACTCCGACTACGTCAAAAAACCATTTATTATGACCTAACCCCATTTGCAAAGCAAATGGCTGGTAGGTCAAACGTAGCAGTAAGTTCTTACAACAGCGGGAATAGAACTCTTGCATGAGACCTGTCACAATTTGCTTGTACAAATTGGACTAGGGCTTCAAACACAATCATAATCGAGCAGGAAACAGTCGGTTTAATTTGGATCGGCTGTTTTGTTATGGGATAAAAAAGTATAGGAAGGAGTGTATAATTCTATGAATAGGGCAGTTTGCTGTGCAGCAGGGAATTTTAAGCGATTTCTCTTTAGAAAACAGGCGGCGGCTTGCTTTTTTCAGTATTTGGTGATAGTATTATTCAGTTAGCTTTAATTAAGACGAGGTAGTTATGACAGACAAAAAAGAATACATCAGAGGTATGCGGGCTGCTATATTCTGTTCGGCTCTGTGGGGAGTGCTGCCGCTGTACTGGCAGGCTTTAAGGCCCATAGGCTCGGACGTTATCATATTTTACAGGATATTTCTCGTGGGGCTTGTATGCTTTGCGGCTTCCGTGAAGATATACGGTATTAAAGAGGTGCTTAGGCCATGGCGTGACAGAAGGCTTGTGCTCAGAAACACAGCGGCAGGGCTTCTTATTACATTTAACTGGAGCCTATATATATGGGCCGTAAATGCCGATTTTGTAATACAGACCTGTATAGGCTATTACATAGAGCCGCTGATGGTATGCGTGTTCGGTATTGTGTTTTTCAAAGAAAAACCCGAAAGACACAAGCTCATCGCCATTGTATTGGCAGGAGCGGGGCTTGCGGTAATACTTGTTCATTTCATGCAGATTCCGTTTATCGCCTTAGGACTTGCGCTTTCGTTTGCAACCTATGCGGCAATCAAAAAAACAAACGGCCTGCCGCCGCTTATCTCTCTGTTTTACGAAACGGTATTTCTGATGCCGGCAGCGCTTGCCGTAATAATATATCTTGAGGTGTCAGGCAGGGGAGCGCTTGATACGGGAGAGCCTTACCAGTATGTGCTGCTGCTTTTCTGCGGCGTGCTTACGGCAGTCCCGCTGGGGCTGTTTGGGGTAAGCGCGCAGAGAGTGCCGCTCACAACCCTTGGCATAACCCAGTATCTGTCACCGTCTATAGCGCTTGTGATAGGTATTTTCATAATGAACGAGCCGTTTGATATGGTTCAGCTAATATCGTTTATAATTATATGGATAGGACTGGTGTTTTTTACTATGGGAGAAATTAAAAAAGACAGAAGCACACCTGAAAATGATGATTTTTTCAGTAACTTCAGAGGATATGACAGGTTTGATTTCCCTGAGGGGATTCACAGAGTTACGGCAGGCTTTGGCGGAGAGGCCATACTGATTACCTGCTGTGAAAAAACAGCCATGATTGACTGCGGTATGGCATACTGCGGACAGGAAATGATTGAAAACACCAGACGGTATCTTGGAGACCGCAGCCTTGACTATGTATTCATAACTCACACCCACTATGATCATATAGGCGCGCTTCCTTATATAAGGAGGGAGTGGCCTGATGTCAGGGTTGTCGGAAGCGGCAAGGCAAAGTCTGTATTCGAGAGGGAAGGCGCAGTGCAGACCATCAGGAGGCTGGGCATGGAAGCGCAGCATACCTACAGCGAAAGCAGAGAGGAAATACCTGTTGAGGGACTTGCCGTTGATATTGTTGTTTCGGAAGGGGACAGGGTGTCGCTTGGAGAGCAGTATATATATGTCCTTGAGGCAAAGGGTCACACCAACTGCTGCCTGTGCTATATATTAGAGCCTGTGAGCCTTATGTTTGCCTGTGAAAGTACTGGAGTCATAGACGAGGATCAGACCGTGTGCAGCGCAATACTCAAAAGCTATGACGACTGTATTGAGAGCGCCCGCAAATGCAAAGCATACGGAGCTGAGAGAATAATAACGCCGCATTTTGGAATCATCCCTGAATTTTTTAATGAAACATACTTTGACAGCTTTATCGAAAATGCCGCAAAGGAGCGTGAATTTGTCAAAAGTATGTACAGCGAGGGGCTTTCGGATGAGGAGGTGCTGCAAAGATACAAAGAAAATTTCTGGAGCGAGGCAAGAAGAAGCGTGCAGCCGGAGGAGGCATTTATGGTTAATGCCGTTAATATAATAAGGGTGCTCAAAAATTCATAACCGCATCAAAAAAGAACGTAATGAAATCCCATGTACGTTCTTTTATTATGATGTGCTATTCGGCTCCGAAATACTGTGAAACAATATCCGCCGCGGTTATATCCTTGAGAAATTCTGTTATTATATCTGCCGCATCATCCCAATGGTTGTAGTTAAGACCAAATGACAGCAGAGAAAGGCTGCTGTTTCTGTTTTTTAACACTCCGCAAAGATGCGTTTCAAAGGTATCTGTTTCTGTTATCTGATTTCCTGTTATTTCATCTGCGGCAAACTGAAACGATCCTAAAAGCCCGCGGTTGTCGTATTCTTTCCAAAGTACGGAGGAATCTGTTTTCTGGTAGCTGAAATTGGATATTTCGGCTATGGTTTTTACGGCATCGTCCATTTCATCAAGAGTAGGATAGGATTTGCTTGCAGCCTTTATTCTTACGACAGCTGTGCCGTTTCTGACAGACAGTCTGCCTATATTTGTGTAGGCAACGGTTTCGTTTGTGTTCTCGTCTGTGAGATAGACGCCGCTTATCATAGTATAAAACAGGCTTACTATATCGCTGGCGCTGCCCGGAGTCATAACCGATGACGGCATATCCGTCTGTTCATATGAGAACTCATAGCCTTCCTCAAGCTCTCCCCATTTTTTATCAAATTTTGCGATGGCCTTGTCAAGACGCTTTTCGAAGCTTTCGGCATCCGACTGTGATATTACCACAACAGCAGATGCTTCCGTGCCGTATCTGTCGGATGAAACACCGCCGCTGAATTCGGCCAGATCGTAAAGCAGGCCGTTTGTCTTGAAGTTTGCAAGAATACTGTTTATGTTAAGCAGCGGATTTGGGTGACCTTCTTCGAGGCCTGAAACCACGCCGCCTTTGAGATTTTTAATTGTAATCCTGTAGGCTGTGTCGTATCTTGGTGATGTGTAGCTTATTTTGTGTGAAAGTCTGTATTTTGATGAGGCCGCACATGAAGTGAGAAGTGACAGCTCGTCCTCACTGTATTCAAGGTTAATGAAATTGTCGGTTCTGATATATTTTTTGTCAATATCGGCAGCGGTGTCTGCAGGCGATACTATTGCGCTGAGCTCTCCGTGCTTGTCAAGATGAGTTATGACATACATCATAGCGGCAAGATACTGCATTTCGTTTTCATTGTCCGTACCGCTTATGCTGCAGTGCAGCGCTGTTGACGGATATTCGCCGCAGTCTTTGGAAGCGCTGAATTTCATAACAAGGCTGCCGTTTGAAGCTGTTTCGCATGAAATATCATTATCCTCTGCCCATTTTCTGACATATTTTATGATCCCGGCCGCATCCGTACTGCTTCCCATATCGGTAATCAGGTCATTGTACTGTGATGCGATAAGCTCGTCTGTGGTAGGGACATTGGGCTCTTCCTCTTCTTTGGCGCAGCCGCATATTATCAGCAGGGACAGTACAAGCAGCACCGAAATGATTTTTTTGAAATTTTTGCTCATAAATTTACCCCTTATTGTTTATTTATCAACTAAAATGCTTTATAATAATATCATAGATTTGCGGATTTTTACAGACATTTAATGAAATAGGGGTAAATTTTGATGGAATCAAGAAATTTAATTATCAGAGAATCGGTCTTTGAGGATTGCCGTTATTTTGCAGAATGGGAGGCAGATCCCGAAGTAATCAGATATTTTAATATAAGCGACCAGCAGGGCTACGGAGAGGTTGTCAGGAAATTTGTTCTTGATGATGAGGACAGTACGGTGATGCAGTTTACGATAGTGACCAAGGCTGACAATACGCCGGTGGGCAGGATACTTGTAACAGACATAAACAGGGAGGAGGACTCTCTTGACATCACCAGAATATATATTGCAGACGAGGCGGACAGAGGCAGAGGCTACGGCACGGAGGCGCTGAGTGCGTTTCTTGAATATGCCTTCATCAATCTCCATATGGAGAGAGTCACCGTTGACTTTATCAGAGATAATGATACGGCAGACCGTCTGTTCCGCAAACAGAAATTCAAAAAAGAAGGGGTTGCCAGAAGCGGCTGCAAAAAAAACGGCAGATATTACGATCTGCAGCTCATGGCGCTTCTTAGGGCAGAATTTTTTGAAAACAGAGACAGTTAAAAATTTATCGGCCGGACATATTCCGGTCGATTTCTTTATCCGTTGAAATCATGGCGTTTTTGCGGATTTTATATGGGCGTCAGTAAAATTATGACATAAATAACATCAAAAAAGGGATTGACAAGTTGTGCTTTTTCTACTTTAATAGTATTTGTCAGACACAAGATATTGTGGTTTGCACTAAAAACAATACAAGCAGCATCCGGAGGTATATATTATGAATACTATTACAAAGATCAGAAAAAGAGACGGCAGAATAGCGGATTTTGACAGGAACAAAATAGCGGAGGCTATATTCAAGGCAGCACAGGTTTTAGGCGGCAGAGACAGAGATATGGCAGATGAGCTTGCTATTGAGGTTGAGGCATATCTTTGTGATAAATATGCAGACGGAGTACCTACAGTTGAGGAGATACAGGACGCAGTCGAAAAGGTTATGATCGAAAACGGTCATGCCAGGACAGCCAAGGAATACATACTTTACAGAGCAGAGCGCACCAGAATGAGAGATATGAACACGCGCCTCATGCACATATATGACGATCTCACATTTCAGGACGCAAAGGACAACGACATCAAGAGAGAGAATGCCAACATAGACGGTGACACCGCAATGGGCACAATGCTCAAATTCGGCTCGGAGGGCTCCAAGGAATACTACAAGATGTGCATACTCAAGCCTTCTCACTGCAGAGCCCACGAAGAGGGAGACATTCACATACACGATATGGACTTCCTGACCCTTACAATGACATGCTGCCAGATAGATCTGGTCAAGCTGCTTGAAGGCGGCTTCAGCACAGGCCACGGACATCTAAGAGAGCCTCAGAGCATAGAAAGCTATGCGGCCCTTGCGTGCATTGCGATACAGTCAAATCAGAACGACCAGCATGGCGGACAGTCGGTTCCCAACTTCGATTATGCCCTTGCTGTAGGCGTAAGAAAAACCTACAAGCGCGCATACTGGAAAAACCTTGCCGAAATACTTGACTTCAGGTATGACATAGATGACAGGGACGGTCTGACAAAACAGATAGGAACTGAAATAGAGGAGCAGTACGGCGTATGCCCTTGCATGGCATGGGACAACAACTATCTTGAGCTGGAGGCAGAGAAACTCAAAGAATACATACCTCAGGAGGATATTGCCAAAGTTCAGCAAAAAGCAATTAAATTCACAGATGAGGAGATTGAAAAAAGAACCTATCAGTCCATGGAGGCTCTTATCCACAACCTCAATACAATGCACTCAAGAGCAGGCGCGCAGGTACCGTTCAGTTCCATCAACTACGGCACAGACACATCGCCTGAGGGCAGACTTGTGATGAAATCAATACTGCTTGCAACACAGGCGGGACTTGGTAACGGTGAAACACCGATATTCCCTATACAGATTTTCAAGGTAAAAGAAGGCGTAAGCTATAATCCGGAGGATCCCAACTACGATCTTTTCAAGCTTTCGTGCGAAACCTCGGCCAAGAGACTTTTCCCTAACTTCTCGTTCCTTGACGCACCGTACAACCTCAAATACTACAAAGAGGGTGACTACAATACGGAATGCGCATATATGGGCTGCAGGACCAGAGTTATAGGCAATGTGTACGATCCGACAAGAGAGATAGTGACAGGCAGGGGCAACTTAAGCTTTACATCGGTAAATCTGCCGAGGCTTGCAATCAAAGCCAAGGGAGATACGGATCTGTTCTTTGAGCTTTTAGATCAGAAAATAGACCTTGTTATAGATCAGCTTTATGAGAGATTCAAGATTCAGAGCTCCAAAAAAGTCAGGAACTTCCCGTTCCTTATGGGACAGGGCGTATGGATAGATTCGGACAAGCTGGGACCTGACGATTCAATTGCGGAGATTATCAAGCACGGAACATTGAGCATGGGCTTCATCGGACTTGCGGAGTGCCTCAAGGCGCTGATGGGAAGCCATCACGGAGAATCGGCTGAGGCTCAGAAAATGGGACTTCAGATAATAGGCTACATGAGGAAGCGCATGGATGAAAAATCAAGAGAAACAGGTCTTAACTGGACGCTTCTGGCAACTCCTGCAGAGGGACTGTCCGGCAGGTTTGTAAGGCTTGACAGGCAAAAATACGGCAGTATACCGGGAGTGACGGACAGAGAATACTACACCAACAGCTTCCATGTGCCTGTATATTACAATATCAACGCTTTCGACAAGATAAAAATAGAAGGACCGTATCATGAGCTTACAAATGCGGGACATATATCATACATAGAGCTTGACGGTGACCCTTGCAAGAACCTCGATGCGTTTGAGCAGGTTGTAAGATGCATGAAAGAAAACGGTGTGGGCTACGGCTCAATCAACCACCCTGTAGACAGAGATCCTGTATGCGGATATACGGGAGTTATAGACAACGAATGTCCGTGCTGCGGACGCAAAGAGGAGGATGACGGTGTGGGATTTGAAAGAATCAGAAGAATCACAGGTTATCTTGTAGGCACCATGGATATGTGGAACGATGCCAAAACCGCAGAGGAAAGAGACAGAGTCAAACATTTATAGACAATGGCAGGCAATATTATGAGTGAAATTACCACCTTGCGCATAGCAGGAATCATAAGAGAATCGATAGTTGACGGACCGGGAATCAGATTTGTGATATTCGGGCAGGGCTGCCCTCACAATTGCCTCGGCTGCCACAACCCCCAGTCGCATGATTTTGGCGGCGGATACGACTGCACCATAGATAAAATTCTTGAGGAAGCAGACAGAAATCCGCTGCTCAAAGGTGTTACATTCAGCGGAGGCGAACCGTTTTGTCAGGCTGAAGCGTTTGCGTTTCTGGGAGAGGAAATCAGGCAGAGAGGACTTTCGATAGTAACCTTTACAGGCTACACATATGAGGAGCTTTTAGCGCTGAACGATAAAAACACAGACAGGCTGCTTGAAGTTACGGATCTGCTTATTGACGGCAGATATATGGCAGAGCAGAGAGATCTGACTTTGAGGTTTCGGGGCAGCAGAAATCAGCGTATAATAGACATGAACAAAACAAGAGAAACAGGCAGCGTGGTGCTGGCTGAAGAATATATGTAAACAAACAGGCGCAGCTTTGGAGAAGTATCCGGAGCTGCGCCTGTATATTAAGGTCTATTTATTTTTGAATTCAGGAGATCTTTTTTCGAGGAATGCCAGCATACCCTCTGACTTGTCCTGTGATGCAAAAGGTGCAGTGAATGCTTCAATTTCGAGAGCGCTTGCTGTTTTCATGTCAAGACCGTATCCGTTGTTTATAACTGTCTTGGTAACCGCAACTGCGATAGGAGCCTTTGATTTGATTGTATCGGCAAGAGCTTCTGCGGCAGACATAAGCTCATCGGCAGGGACAACCTTTTCGACAAGCCCTATTTCGTATGCCTCCTGCGCACCTATAACCTCACCTGTCATAATCATAAGCTTGCCTTTGGCCTTGCCTACAAGACGCGGAAGTCTCTGGGTGCCGCCGAAGCCCGGTATAATTCCAAGACCTGTTTCGGGCTGACCGAATTTTGCTTTTTCGGAGGCGATTCTGAAATCGCACGCCATTGAAAGTTCGCAGCCTCCGCCAAGAGCATATCCGTTTACTGCGGCGATTACGGGTTTTTCGATGGCTTCTATGAAGTTCATAAGGCCATGGCCCTTAATCATCATGTTTCTTCCCTGAACAGGGTCAAACTCATACATCTGAGCTATGTCGGCGCCTGCAACAAACGCCTTGCCCTCGCCTGTAAGGATTACAGCTCTGACGTTTTCATCTTCGTTTGCCTCCGTAAAAGCATGGTGAAGATCGTCAAGCACCTGCATATTCAGCGCGTTCAGAGCCTCAGGTCTGCTGACCGTAATGTAGGCTGTATTGTTTCTGACCTCGTATTTAACTGTTTCGTACATATTAAAACTTCCTTTCTGTATATAATATAGGCAGAGTATGCCGTTTTTCGCTGTATTTATGATAACACACATACGGCAGGGTGTGCAACGCATACTTGTCTGTGCAAAAAATTTTGAGTGTTAATTTTTTTCAGGAGTATTCCGTTTCGCATAGACCGGGTCTTGCCGTGCTGCACAGAAATATATAGGGAATGAAAAAAATCCTGCAGCTTATAGATGACAGGATACTGCAGCAATTATATATCAGCCATATAAAAGGCAGGCAGAAGTTCCTGAGGAGAAAAAGGAACACTGCCTGCTCTAAAATGGGTGGTGCTATTTAATATTGTAAAATGCAGATTTGCCCGCATAAGGCGAGAAAAAACGCGACGGTAAAAATATCTGGAAATATCTGATCTGCCCGGCTATCGGTGCGATTATAGCCTTTGTCATCTGGATTAATCTGGACTCCAAAGCTATGATTTTAGGTCTTACATGGACAGCGGTTGGAATAATTTTTATGGCAATTACGACAAAAGGCTTCAAACAGCCTCCAATCGATATAGATTTCAGTGAAAATTAGGCAGTTGTGATATTACACAATAACAGAAATGAGATGATTTAATGATAAAAAAAGAAATAATCACAAGTGACAAGTGGGGCAGATGTCTGAAACTGGCAAACGATTTTGTTGAACTGATTGTATCGCTGGATTTTGGATCGCGAATACTATCTTTCCGCCTGCACGAAAAAGAAAATGTATTTTTTGAAGATCCGGAAAAAACGATTTTTGTGGATGATAAAGAGATAGCCGATTATTATCAGGACAGAGATATATGGTACAACTACGGAGGGCACAGGCTATGGATTAATCCGGAGAAGCTGCCTGAAACATACCATCCTGATACAGATGCTGTAGATTACCGGGAAACAGAGTCAGGCGCGATTTTTACGCAAAAAGAACAGCTTCCAAATCACCTTAGACTTGCGATAGAAATCGCACTGGAACCAAAAAGCAGCAGGGTTAAGGTAATCCACCGGGTTACAAATACCGGAGATACTGTGAAAAAATTTGCCATCTGGTGTATTTCGCCGATGGCTCCGGGAGGAACGGCGATAATCCCTATGGGAGCCATAGCGGATGGCGCTTTGCCAAATCGCGTGTTTTCCACATGGCCGTATACTGATCTTACAGATTCAAGACTATATATCGGAAAAGAATTTATTACACTGAGGCAGGAGCCGGGAAACACTTACAACCCTGTAAATCTGGGATATAACAATCTGCATGGCACTGCCGGTTATCTGAACAGGGGAACACTGTTTATAAACAGGTTCAGGGTAAATCCTGAAGGAATCTATTCCGACGGAGGAGCTGCCTGTGAAATATTTTCCAATGAAGCGTTTCTGGAGGTGGAGAGCCTTGGAGAGCTCAAAGATGTTGCAGCAGGGCAAACTGCAGAGCATGAAGAACAGTGGGAGCTGATTGCAGCAGAAGATGAGCCTGAGCCAAGGAACGAAGAATCTTTGAAGAAGCTTGCCGAAAAATACTGGTAACACCGGGCATCCGATTGATCCGGCGCAGGACAAAAAACCTGCCGGAGCATATTTATATTATTAAACAAATCCGTATATACTGCATCTTTGATTTTACATTGGATGCGGATTGTGATAATATATTTATGCAATTTAATAGCGGTTTTATGTTCTTTCCGTAAAGGAAAGCCAAGATGGAAACAGGTGCAAATCCTGTACGGTCCCGCCACTGTAATGAGGGAGTGCTGTCTATTATGTCACTGGGCAACCGGGAAGGCAGACAGTATTACGATCTCTGAGTCAGGATACATGCATAAAACAGTGATTTAACCCAACGGAGAATTGGACAGGAATCAGTACCTTACAGGCAGAGGCTTCATCAGAGCCTTATGCTTTGTTAACATTAAATATTCGATGGGAAGAAGTCTGTGTATTTCTTCCCTGTTTGTTTTTTGAGGCAGGGCAGGGGGATAATAAATTGCCTTATTAAGGTGGATTTTATCAGTTCTCTGGAACTTAAAACTACAGTAATTAAGGAAGGAGAGACGATGAGAAAGAAAAAAGTTATAACTAAGGTAATGGCAATGCTGCTTACATTTGCAGTAGTGCTGAGCATGATGCCGATGGGGGCGGTATTTGCAGGTGATGGTGGTTCGGCATCAGCATATACAGGCAGTGTTATTGCAGCTCCAATCCATGATAATTCGGAAGCGAATGCTATTGCAGACGATGACCTTGCGGCATATTATGGCGTATCATATAAAGATGGCACTGCTACTGTTGCGGCTATAGACCTTAAGGAACATGAAAATGCAAATCATGCAAAGGGTAAATGGGTAGGTCTTGGAATAGAGATACCGACAGGTACGGAATATTCGAAAGTTAAAATTGGAATCAATACTGAAAAATTGACATCAGCAGATATGACAAAAGCCGATTATTCAAATGAAGATAAGAATTACATGACTGTGTATTGGAAACTTGATCGTGAGGTTCCGGTTTCTGATATCTATTGCTCATTTGACGGCGGCAAGACAACGTATTCTGTCGGCGTAAAAACAGCGACAGATTGCAATGTTTATGTCGGCAACGATGCATATACAGGCAGTGAGAAATTTGTTTTGGGGAAAACATATCAGATGACTGCATATGTGTGCCAGGGAGGGGGTTCATATTATTCCTGCAAGTGGAATACAAAGTATCTCTCAGGACTGGGTATAGATGATACAGCTGCAGATGCAACATATGGATATGGTGCATCCGTCAATTTCACGCCAACGAAAGCCGGGAAATATTCCCTTGAGCTGACAGATAGCCAAGGTGCGGTTATAAAAACTTTAACCCTGAATGTTGTTGCAAATGACCTTAGAGGGCTTGCAAGCGGAGAGCTTGACTTCTATTATGATGCTACGTATGGAGAACAATCTATGCTGGGCAACAACTGGTATAGCGGGAAAGAACTTGCAGCCACAAAAGGTGAAAGTACAGGGGATCTCGTAGAGGATTATAGGTATTTAAGTGCATATACAACAGCACCGAGTGGTAAAACTTATGATCAGATGAGTGTTGACTGGTACTACAGCAATACTTACAGCCCGACAGGTGAAGGCTATACAAAGGTTTCAACTGGCGGCGAGGGAACCGGAACAAAAGAAGGAATTACATACTATAATTCAAATGGATGGTTTAAAAACAGTTTTTCTTTTAATATTTATCCTGATGTAACCACAGCAGGCACATATTATTACTACGTTGTTATCTCAGATGGAACCGACACTATTACAAGCATATCGAATCAGGCTGTAGTAACTGTTTCGCTTCCAAAGGGAGATTTGGGCGGAATTACTGATGGTGTAGATGACTGCCTGAAATTCTATAATTCCGGTGGATATGAGTATTCAATGCTTGGAAACAAATGGTATGCCGGTAACGAACTCAAGGCAAACGTTAGAGCTGCAAGCGAAGAATTGCGAGGAAATTCTCTTTATTTAAGTGCGTGCACTACAATTCCTTCCGGAAAGAAATACACAGAGATGAGTGTTAACTGGTATTATGGAAGCACTTACAGTGCAACTGGTGATGGGTATACTGAAGTTTCGACAGGCGGAGCGGAAAGCAGTACAGCAGGTACAGCAGATCGGCTCACCTATTATAACGGACAGGGAACCTATGGAGATTACTTCTTCTTTAATATTTATCCTGATGTAACCACAGCAGGCACATATTACTACTATGCTGAGATATCATACACTGCTGATGGAAAAACACACAAAATTTCCAGCGCAGACTGCCAGGCTATGGTTGTAATTTCGGAAAAAACATATACTGAAGCTCTGAAGGGCAATATTACTGTTGACTTTACATTGAATGGCTATAGCAACTTCACCGGAATAAGCACGCAGAGCGTAACTGTTAAGAACGGTTCATCTGTAGGAGATGTTTTCAAGAAAGTTCTGGATGAGAATGGATATACATACAAAGGTCTTGAAAAAGGATATATAAGCTCGATTACATCCGCAACAGGTGTCGTTTTAGAAGATTTCAGTGCAGGAAAAAACTCCGGCTGGATGTATCTTATTGAAAGCGGAGGAGAGAAAATTGCACCTAATGTTGGTCTGAACAGCTATATTCTTTCCAGTGGTGAGAAAATCACCTGGTACTTTACACCGGATTACACAAGGGATGAATATGCCATTGCATCCATGATTACAACTGAGAATCAGAAAGTAACAACCTCAGGCACAGATAGCAAAACCACAACAGCACCTGCAGAGGTTAAGACATCAGGAACCACAGCTACTGCAACAG
>CAVJEY010000012.1:0-22140 GCA_963648745.1 Christensenellaceae bacterium Phil1 | reverse complement strand
TTTTCAGGCAGAGTTTCTGCTCTGCTTTTTATCCGGGTTTATGTAGCCTCCTCATATATACACGCAGTTTATATATTCACCGTCCTGTTTATCCCGTATGCGCGCCCTGCCTTTTGAGAGTATTATTGATTTATCGCCTGCATCATTTCTTATGACTCTGTAGGTTTCTCCTTTTCTGTCTGTAAGGCTCCTTCCCTGTATTATATGCTCGCTGACCATAAGCGGCAGGCTGCCCTCACCCTTTTCAAAGCTTTCCAGCGAAAGCGCGGAGAATGTGACTCCAAGCTTTTTGAGAAGCGCATCTGTATATCTGTTGTATACGTTAAGGCCGTAGCCTCCGTATACCGTAATTCCTCTCGATACGAATTCTTCTATCCAGCACAGGTTTCCGATCATTATGCCGTTTTCTCCTGCGGCCTCACATATGCTGTCGATATTGCTTTCTATATATGCATCTTCTCTGCCTTTTGAAATGTTGCTGATATACGGTATTATCCTGTACTTGTCTACGAATTTTTCATTTATGTTTTCTCTGTTTTTCATATAGCCCATAAGCGGGAGAAATATACAGAGTCTGCCGTCATACTGCTGCAAAAGCCCCTCAAATTCTCTGCCTTCGATATCCTTTATATCCGTTACATATATGCCGGTCATGTCTGTTTTGAGGCTCGCCGGGAGCTTTGGCATTGAGATTTCCCGCCTGCCTCTACCTCTGCTTTTGATTTCCTGCAATTCATCCAGAGCATTTCTTCTCATTGCGTTAATCACAGACACAGGCACAGAAATACCGCTGTCAATATGACAGCATATCCTGCCTGCCTCAAACGGAGTATTCCCTGTCTTGCTCAGCTGTTTTCTGACAGTATCCTCATCAAGAGGTCTGTTTACGGCTTTTTCACATACGATATCTCCTGTAATTTCAGTTTTAAGACCGCCTTCTTCTGCAGTCAGCTTCGGGTATCTGCCGTATTCTGCCGTGAATGTAAAGCTCACAGGCAGTTTTCTGATAAATCTGCCCTCATCAAAAGTCCTGCGGAGAGCTTTGAGCTGCACGCTGCTGCTTGTCCTGTAGACATCCGCGCCTTTGCCTGCATAGCCCTTAAAATCCCCGATATCAAGCTTGCCTCTGCCTGCCTCTCTGATATATGTTACTATATTCCCTGTAATGTTTTTGTCGTGAATTTCGATACCGTCACCGTTTGATATATCCTCGCTTGTCTTAATTCTGACTATCTGTCCGTTCTTTTCGAGAACCCTGCCTATATATACTCCTCTGTGCTTTGGCATATCTCCCGACAGAAACTCCCTGCCCGGATTGCCGTCAAGGTAGCCTTGTGTAAATCCGCCTCTGTTAAATATCTGTTCAAGCGCTCTGCGGTCGGCCTCATCTGTATCAGTTTTTCCTGTCTCATAATACATATCGAGATATTTTCTGTATACCGATGTCACCTGCGCAACATATTCTGCGGATTTCATTCTGCCCTCTATCTTGAATGAGCTGACGCCTGCCTCCGCAAATTCACCAAGCCTGTCAACCGTGCACATATCCTTCGGGCTGAGGTGATAGCCTTCTCTGCCGTCAAGGCTGTATTTGAGTCTGCATGGCTGGGCGCAAAGTCCTCTGTTGCCGCTTCTGCCGCCTATGATTCTGCTCATCTGACACTGCCCCGAATAGCAGAAACACATGGCGCCATGAACAAATATCTCTATGTCAGTGCCTGTATCTGCAGCCTGCCTTATTTCTTCAAGTGACAGTTCTCTTGCCGGCACCACCCTCTCATATCCAAGCTCCGCGGCTTTTTGAATTCCCCTGACATTATATATACTCGCCTGTGTCGAAAGGTGCAGCGGGAAATCAGGCAGAGCTGCTCTGACAATGCTGCCGAAACCAAGGTCCTGTATTATGAGGGCATCCGCACCTGTTTCATAAAGTGCGCCGGCGTATTCAAGCCCCGCTTCAAGTTCATCATCTCTGAACAGAGTATTAACCGTAACATATACCTTCACATTTCTGATATGCGCATAATTTATGGCCTGCTTCATTTCCTCTGCCGTAAAATTGTCTGCGTTTATGCGGGCATTAAAGCTGTGTCCGCCCATATATACTGCATCGGCTCCGTTTTCGACTGCCGCAATAAGCTGCTTCATGCCTCCTGCCGGTGCAAGAAGCTCACATTTTGTTTTCATTTGAGATTCCTCTTGTAAATATTTATTCTGTGCAAGTGCATAATAACAATTATATAGGGAGGCTGCCGTTATGTCAAAACTAAAGGAAATGATAAGAGATGAAAATTTCATAAAGCTTACTCTTTTTATATCGCTTAACGCTCTGGTTCTGTACGTTCTGTTTTTTGCCGTAAAAAACGCCGGAAAAGCCGCTTCCGCTCTGCTTGCAGGTCTGTCCTCACTGTCTGCGGCTCTTGCCCCCGTCATTATAGGGGTTGTGCTTGCATATATACTGGCTCCCCTTGTTGAATGGATTTCATCACATATTCACTTTTCGGCTTCAGGTGATATCTCAACCTGCGAAAAGCTCCGCAGAAGAGAAAGATATCTTGGCACAGCAATATCCTTTACAATCATATTTCTTGCCCTGTCCGCTCTTGTTTTCGGTCTTGTGTTTCTTGTTTCCGGAAGCCTAAGAAGCATGGATATAGATGCTGCAGCAGGGCTGCTTAATAAAAAATTCAGGCTGTGGGCTGATTTTCTGCCTGCAGATTTTCTTTATGACAGCTGCAACAGGTTTTACAAAAAAGCCTCGGATATTCTTGCGAATATTGACGCCGCCTCGCTTGCAGGATGGTTTGTCGATGTGTTCCTCGGAGTTATAGCCTCTGTTTATCTGATTGCAGACAAGGATTTTTTTGTGCATCTCTGCCGCAAGCTGCTTCACATAACACTGCCTCAAAAAACCTGCGCCGCAGTCATCGATATACTTCACGAAATAAACGGTATAGTTTCAAGCTTCCTTCGGGGCATATTTATAGACAGCCTGCTGGTAGGGGTTCTTTCGGCTGCTGCGCTTACTGTTGTAGGCATTGACTTTGCGGTATTCATAGGTCTTGTCGCAGGCATTTTCAATGTGATTCCGTATTTCGGTCCGCTGCTTGGCATGGCGCCGGCATTTATCTCCGGTATAATTTCGGGGGATATTATGAAAGGCATCCTCGCAGTTACAGTGCTGTTTGCGGTGCAGCAGCTTGATTCAAATTTAATATACCCGCGTATTGTCGGTAAATCAACGGGTCTGAAGCCTCTGTTTGTTCTTGCGGCTGTTTCTGCAGGCGGCTATTTTGCAGGCATTGCAGGCATGATTCTTTCGGTGCCTGCCGCGGGGATAATCAGTCTGTTTGTCACAAGATGGGCATTAAAAAAAGAAAAGCCTGCCCAGAAGACAGACCTGTAACCGCATAAAGCTCTAAGGATTGAGCCACCTGACCATACCTGCGCCCATAGTATCGTTAGGTCTTGCCGTAAATCCGAATTTTTCATAAAACTTTTCGTTGCCCGATGTGGCCATAAGGTTTATCATAATGCAGCTTCCGTCCTGCGCCATGGCTTCAAACCATCTGCTGATCTCCGTCAGCATATGCCTGCCTATACCGTTTCGCTGATATTCGGGCAGCACCATTACATCGGCTATGAGATACATATATCCGCCGTCTCCGATGACTCTTGCAGTTCCTACGGCTTTGTCTCCGTCATATGCCGCAATCACATATGATGAATTGTCAAGCCCTGCCTGCGCCTGTTTTATGTCAAGCAGCTTCCAGCCTACCGCTGTTCTCATTTCGTTATATGTCCCGGCATCTATTTTACTGCTGTATGTAATCATATTCTCACATCCTTCTTGCGGTTAATTTGTTTTCTGCCCCATATTATAGCTTTTTTACATCCAAAAGTAAAGCGGTGCGTTCAGGACAAAATGACACCCCGAACATACATATCCGGGGTATCTGCCACGCGTGTTATTAAGTTTTATCTGACAAACATCTGCACCCAGTATGTAACGCCGGATGAATCCTTGCAGAAACCTACTCCTATCTGCTCATAAGAAGCATTCAAAATATTTGCTCTGTGTCCGGAAGAACTCATCCATCCGTCCATGACCGCAGCAGGGGTTTTTTGTCCCTTTGCTATGTTCTCTCCTGCCGCTTTATAGGTTATGCCAAATGTCCTCATCATTTCAAAAGGACTGCCGTATACAGGTGACGTATGCGAAAAATATCCGTTTTTCATCATATCCTCCGCCTTTGCCTGTGCTGCTTCCGAAAGCCTGCTGTTTTCAGTAAGAGCAGGCAGACCTGCCGCATTTCTTTCTTTGTTTACAAGTTTAACCACTTCCTGTGCGTTTGCTGATAAATTGCTGCTTCCCGATGTTGTGTCTGTGCTGCCTGTGTTCTGATGAAAATTGCTGTATAATGTAACGAATCCTCTGTTCGAACTGTCTGCCTTGTCTCTGATACTGACAAGCTTTAATGTGCAGATCCTGCTGCATACTGTATCTGATATTTTGCATGATTTACTGTTTTCTCTGCAGGCTGATGCTCCGAATCCCGGTACTGCCGCAATAAGGAGCATACATACCGCTGTCGCTAATGAAATTATTCTGTGCTTCATAAAACCTCCTCTCCTGCTTTGCAAAGCTTAATTAAATTGTAATACAATCTGACGCAGATTTCACTGCACAATATATGGGAGAGAAATGTTACAGTATGTGGGATTTTTTGCATCAGAAAACCGCGGTTTTTATCAGGTGCCGCGGCTTTGTCTGCTATATATCATCGTCATATTCGATTTTAACGTCAATATCTTTTTCGGTGCTCTGCTCAAGCCTGTCAGCCGCTGCCTGCGCCGCTACACTGCCAAGGTTCACTGCCTGTCTGTACCAGAAAACTGCTATATCCGGACTGTACTCAGGATTGTTTTTGTCCTCGTAAATTCTGCCCAGCGCTTCTGCGGCATCGGCGCTTCCAAGCCCTGCGGCTTTTCTGTACATCTTCATAATCTCCTCGGCATCGCCTGATGTCTCAAGAAGCAGCCCGGCATATCTGAGCATACCGTCAATGCTTTCGGCCTCCGCCGCCAGTCTGAAACAGTATGCAGCCTGCCGGGTGCTGCCCTCCTCTCTATATATACTGCCGATTGCAACTATCGAATCAGTATCGCCAAGATTTGCGCCCTGCTTGAAATAAAGCTTCGCCTTTGCAGTATCCTGCGCGACTCCGATGCCGTTCATATATATTCTTCCCATATGATAAAAAGCTGCCGGATCTCCTGCTTTTGCTGCAAGCATATACAGCCTTGCCGCACTCTGAAAATCCTGCTTTACCAGTATGCCTTCTTCTGCAAGATTGCCAAGCTCGGTAAGCTTTGCCGCCTGCTGAGAAGATATATTTTCGTCTATATTCAGAGTTATTTCCATATGCTACCTCCCGGTATAAGGCTGCAGCCGCAAAACTGCGGCTGCTGTCTGTCTAAAGTATATATCTGTCCAGATCCTCCGGATGGATTTTTTCTTCAAATTTCTGTTTTACATATTCGCTGTCTATCACAATGTGTTTATCCTCAACATCAGGCACATTGAATGAAATATCCTCAAGAAGCTTCTCAAGTATTGTGTGAAGTCTTCTTGCCCCGATGTTTTCGGTCTGCTCGTTCATAAGAAATGCCATGTTTGCGATTTCATCTATGGCATCATCTGCAAACTCGATTTCAACGCCTTCTGTTTCAAGAAGAGCTTTCTGCTGCTTGAGCAGTGCATTTTCGGGAACCGTAAGGATTTTTACGAAAGTCTCTTTGGTGAGGTTTTCGAGTTCCACTCTGATAGGAAATCTTCCCTGAAGCTCAGGAATCAGATCTGTAGGCTTTGCAACATGAAATGCTCCCGCGCCTATGAACAGTATATGGTCTGTCCTTACAGGACCGTACTTGGTGTTTACAACACTTCCCTCAACTATAGGGAGAATATCTCTCTGAACGCCCTCTCTTGACACATCGGCTCCCGAACGGTACTGTCCGCCTGCCGCTATTTTGTCGATTTCGTCTATGAATACGATACCGTTCTGCTCGGCGTTTTCGACAGCCTCATCGGTAACCTGATCCATATCTATGAGTTTCTGAGCTTCCTGCTCTCTGAGTATTTTGCGTGCATCTTTGACCTTGCAGTTTTTTTTCTTTTTCTTTTCGGGCATCATATCTCCGAATATGTTGCCTATGGCTATACTCATGCCTTCGTTGCTCATATCAAGCTGATTGCCCTTTGGAGCTGCCGTAACCTCGATTTCGATATACTGCTCCTCTAAAAGTCCTGCACGAAGCTGCTCTCTTACCTGCTCTCTGGCTGATTCGACACCCGAATCCTCGCCTGCACTGCCTGTTTCCTGATGGCTTTCGAGATATTCCTGCTTCTGACTCTGGTAGCCTCCGCTGTTCATTATGAAGTCAAACGGGTTTCTGGAGCCTGTTTTGGCAGGATTCTTTTTTTTGCCCGGTATTATTGCCTCTACTATTTTTTCTTCGACTATTTTGTCTGCTATATCGTATTTTTCTTCAAGCTTTGACTGTTTTGTAACTCTTAACGATGCCTCAACAAGATCTCTTATCATCGAGTCAACATCTCTGCCCACATAGCCTACCTCTGTGAATTTAGTTGCCTCAACCTTTACAAAAGGAGCGTCCATGAGCTTTGCAAGTCTTCTTGCTATCTCTGTCTTACCTACACCTGTAGGACCCATCATAAGAATGTTTTTGGGAGTTATCTCCTCTCTCATTTCTTCAGAAAGCAGACTTCTTCTGTATCTGTTTCTGAGGGCGATAGCCACTGATTTTTTGGCCTCATCCTGCCCTATTATATATTTGTCAAGCTCCTGCACTATTTCTTTAGGAGTCATTTTGTATAATGTGTTTGCCATAATGCACCTCCCTACAGTTTTTCAACGGAAATGTGATCATTAGTGTATACGCATATCGAAGATGCTATTTTTAATGATTCTCTTACGATTTCCTCTGCCGGCATATCCGTATGGTTAAACAGCGCCTTGGCTGCCGAATACGCAAAATTGCCGCCTGAGCCTATTGCAACAAAGTCCTCGTCAGGTTCTATTACTTCCCCTGTGCCTGACAGCACCAGCAGGTTTTCTCTGTCGGCAACAATCATCAGCGCCTCAAGGTTTCTTGCAGCCTTGTCGTTTCTCCAAAGCTGTGCCAGCGCAACTGCCGCACGCTTGAGATTGCCGCCATGCTCATCAAGCTTGCTTTCAAATTTTTCTGTAAGCGAAAATGCGTCTGCGACAGATCCCGCAAACCCTGTAAGCACAGTGTTTTTGTATATTTTTTTGACTTTTTTGGCACCGTTTTTCATAATGGCTGTTTCACCCATTGTAACCTGTCCGTCTCCTCCGATGCATACATCGTCGGGTCCTCTTCTTACTGCACATATTGTTGTTGCATGGAATTGTACCATAAAAATTTCCTCCAAAGTTATTTTGTGAATTTACATTCCGGATTAGAACAACTTAACGTGGTTCCCTTTCCCTTTTTTTCTACCAGCAGTGACCCGCATTCAGGGCATTTTTCATCAACCGGTTTATACCAGTATACATTATTGCAGTCAGGATATCCACTGCAACCGTAAAAAATCTTGCCTTTTTTGCTCTTTCTCTGCACTATGTTTTTGCCGCATAGAGGGCATTTTACATCAAGTTCTTTTACTATTGCCTTGGTATTTTTGCACTCCGGATAACCACTGCAGGCTATAAATTCCCCGAATCTGCCCTGTTTTTTGACCATCGGTCTGCCGCACAGCTCGCACAGCTCTCCTGTAGGCTCATCTTCAATTACAATTTTTTCGATTTCTCTGTCTGCCGTTTCAAGCTCTTTTGAAAGCGGCTCGTAAAAATCCGCCACTATCTGCTTCCAGTTGCTGCCCTTTACTTCAACATCGTCGAGTCTGTCTTCCATGTCGGAAGTAAATCCCACATCTACGATTTCTTTGAAATAATGTTCCATCATATCTGTCACAAGAAATCCCAGCTCCGTAGGCACAAGCGTTTTTTTGCTTCTGGTTATATATCTTCTCTCTACTATTGTCGCAATTATAGGGGCATAGGTTGACGGTCTGCCTATGTTTTTTTCTTCTAAGTCTCTTACAAGGCTTGCCTCTGTAAACCTTGCCGGAGGCTGCGTGAAGTTCTGCTCAGGTCTTACTGCTGTCGCCTTGAGCTCTTCACCTTCTGCAAGCTCAGGCAGGATTTTGTCCTCGTCCTCGCCCTTGGCTGCTCCGTATACCTTCCTGAAACCGTCAAACAGCATCTTGGAGCCTGCAGCCTTAAAGCCGTAATCTCCGTTGTCTATTGTAACCGACATACTGCTGTATACCGCCTTTGACATCTGGCTTGCCATAAATCTCGACCAGATAAGCTTATACAGTTTGTACTGCTCTGCCGTAAGCGAATCCTTGATGTCATCCGGCGCAAGCTCTATATATGAAGGTCTGATTGCCTCGTGAGCGTCCTGAACCTCTTTTTTTCTGTTTGAATAATAGTTGTCAGAGTAATATTTTTCTCCGAAGTTTGCATTTATATATTCTCTGGCAGCCGCTCTTGCCTCATCTGCGATTCTGACAGAGTCGGTTCTTATATATGAAACAAGACCTATTGTGCCATGACCTTTTACCGATACGCCCTCATAAAGCTGCTGCGCAACAAACATGGTTTTTTTGGTGTTAAACCCAAGCTTGTTGGAAGCGTCCTGCTGCATTGTACTTGTGGTAAAAGGAGCATACGGCTTCCTTGATGTTTCCTTTTCCTCGATTCTGCTTACCTCATATCTGCCCGCTTCGATTTCCGAGAGCATTTTCTGCGCGGTTTCCTCATTTGGAATTTCAGCTTTTTTGCCCTGATACTGCACCAGCTTTGCGGAGAATTTCCTGCCTTTTTTGAACTCTGCTGTTATGTTCCAGTATTCCTCAGGTATAAATGCGTTTATTTCTTTTTCTCTGTCGCATATGATTTTGAGTGCGGCAGACTGCACGCGTCCCGCTGAGAGCCCTCTCCTTATTTTTCTCCAGAGCAGCGGGCTTATCTGGTATCCCACCAGCCTGTCTAAAACACGTCTTGCCTGCTGTGCATCCACAAGGTTAAGATCTATAGGTCTTGGATTTTTGACAGCCTCTCTGATTGCTTTTTTGGTGATTTCATTGAATACTATTCTGCATGGCGATGCCGGATCTATACCCAGAATATATGCAAGATGCCACGATATTGCCTCTCCCTCGCGGTCAGGGTCGGTTGCAAGATATATTTTTGAGGCGTCTTTCGCTTCTTTTTTGAGTGCCTTGATTAAATCACCCTTGCCTCTTATTGATATATACTGCGGTTCAAAATTATTGTCTATATCAATGCCCAGCTTGCTTTTGGGCAGATCTCTCACATGTCCTACCGATGCAGTAACCTTATAATTGCTGCCTAAAAATTTACCTATTGTCTTTGCTTTTGATGGTGATTCCACTATCACGAGAATCTTCTTTTTTGTTTTTTTCTTCTCTGCAGCCATTATTTACCTCCTCGATTTTTTTCTTTACAAAAACTGATTATATTTGCAAATGAGTTATTTTGCAATAAAAATTTTTCCGTAGCTTGTAAATACCAGCCCTTTTATCTCCAGAATTGTAACTATACTGCTGACAAGACTTTTTCGTCTGCCTGCCATGTCGCACAGCTGTTCAAGCCTCATTTCGCCGTTTTGAAGAAGTATATCATATATGAGTTTTTCGTCTTTTCCGAGTCTGTCTGTTTCTTCATTATTATATACGCCGGCATCGATTAAAATATCATTAATCGAAACGACAGGCACCGCGCCGTCCTTTATCAGCTTGTTTGTCCCAAGACTTGCTCCGCTGGTTATATTGCCGGGAACAGCGTAGACGCACCTGCCCTGCTCCGCCGCAAGCTCTGCTGTTATGAGGGAGCCGCTGTTAAATCCTGCTTCAACCACGACCGTGGCTGCCGAAAGCCCGCTTATGATTCTGTTGCGCCTCGGAAATGTATATTTTGATGCAGGATAACCGTTTGGATATTCGCTTATCACAAGTCCCCTGCCGCTTATGCGTTCAAGGGTTCTGCTTCTTCTCTCGCTTTTTTCCATATCAATGCCGCAGCCAAGCACCGCAACCGTACCGCCTGCCGTATTAAATGCGCCTCTGTGGGCTGCCGTGTCGATGCCGTCTGCCATACCGCTTACTACGGTAAACCCTGCCTCTCCTATTTTGCCTGCCATTTTCTGCGCGGTTTCAAGTCCGTATTTTGTGGCTTTCCTCGACCCTACTATCGAAATGCACCTGTTTGACAGAAGCTCTATGTTTCCTGAGTAATAAAGCTGTGCAGGCGGATCGTTTATCAGCTTCAGAATTTCAGGATACCTGCTGTCTGTAATATCTAATGTTTTAATCCCGTTCATAGTTTTCTCCTTTTGTTGCTCATATTACGCTTAATTACATTTAATGTCAACATCAAGAACGAAATTTCCGCCCGGGATTCAAAAGTTTTTATTAATTATGTAAAAACTGCTTCATAAATGCAAAAATTGCCCGAATTTCACAGACTTTCGGGCAATATGTGTCAAAGTAAAATCACATGAGGCTTGACTGCTGTATCGTGATTTGCAAAAGACCCTGCGCATTTATCATTAAGACTCTGCTCTCTTATCCATTCAAGAAATTTTTTCTGTATTCGCGCTCTCTGTCATGGCCTGACATCATATCCCAAAATTCCGTAACCCTCTCTTTGCAGCCTGTCTAAAGCTCTCTGCTCGTTTTCTTTTTTGACAAGTATATAGTCTGTATTGAAAGTGGAAACGACAAAAATCCCGATTTTTTCATCGGCAAGCAGCGCAGCTATCCGGGCAAGTATTCCTATCAGGGAAAAATCCAGCACCCCTTCTATTCTGAAAGCTCTCCAGCCGTCCTCGCGCTCAATCGTATTGGCGGGAGTGTCTGCTGTAAGGCACACAAGTGAGTTTTCCTCATCTGTCCTGCCTGTAAAGCAGAACTCCGCAGACAGGTCAGCCTGTGAGTAATCGGCCAGCCTGCATACCGTGAAATCTCTGTTTAATGGTTTTATGTCCATTTCATCTCCTCTACCGGCACTGTATGCTGTATTCTATGCACACACCTCTCCCTCCAGATAACATTCACAGATATATTCCCTTGGCTGGTAATAGAAATCCGTATTATAATTCGATATTGCACTGTCAATCCAGGAAGAATAAACATCCATCAGCACATCAATAATATCCGCTTCTGTTTTTTCTTCTATATCCTCTATCAGGCGTTCATATACCTCACCGACAGTCCAGTAGTCCGGAACCTCATATCTGCATTTTGCTACATTGTCAAAGGAATCTGCCGGGATATCAGCAATCTCAATAAACTCGTCCGCAACCTTCTCAATGGAGTCACAGTGAAATATATCTGCATATTTATATATTCTTTTTATGGTATCTTTCCCAAGGTATTTCACAACAGCAGAACGACGCTGCTTCGTAGTCCTTCCAATATATTCAATCAAGCTGCAAGTATAAAACAAATCACTATTATTCTTCATCGTAAACCTGCCCCTCCAGCACGAATTTCTCCACCGCCTTTGCCACGCCGTCATTGTCGTTTGTATCGGTCACATAGGCAGCCATTTTTTTGATTTCATCCTTGGCATTTCCCACAGCCACGGGAAGTCCCGCCATAGACAGCATGGCTCCGTCATTGGGACTGTCACCGCAGGCCATTATCTCCTCTTTTGAAACTCCGAGAATATCCCCAAGCGCCTCAAGAGCCGAAGCCTTGCTGGTTGTCGCACCGCCTATCTCAAGGTTATGATCAAATGATGTAGTCAGGGTCACATCAGGCAGCTTCTCAAGAATCTTACGCATTGCCAGACGGTCTTTCTGATCATCAAAATTTATATTTATGTTTTCTATTCTGTCCTTATGTTCAAGAGCAAACCCGATTATATCATCTACGGGATTTCTTGTATCTATTACATACTGCGAGTTTCTGTAGGGCAGTCCGCCATGCTTTGCAAGCTCATAGTGCGCGCTGTCGGTATATGCGGTACCGTCCACAAACACCTCCAGCATAAAATTCCATTTTTTGAGCTCCGCTAAAGCTGTTTCTACGGCTGCAGCATCAATGTAGTTTGAATACACGCACACGCCGCCCTGCTGCAGATTCCTTATCTCCGCACCGTTAGAGGACAGTATGTATTCTATTCCCTCTATCGCCCTGACCTCATCGGGTACTGCACTAAAAGTCCTGCCTGTTGCGATAACCACATGAACACCGCGTCTGATGGCAGCTTCAAGAGCTGCTTTGGTTCTGGCGGCAAGCCTGCCGCTTCTGTTCAGAGTTGTACCGTCAAGGTCAAGCGCTATAAGTTTAATTGCCATTTTTATCACCTGCTATATCTATAAATTCTCTGTTTATTTTTCTCACATATCCCATGGTACATTCGTCTCCGTGCCCCGGATATATGGTAATATCATCGCTCCATTTATCTATTATATTGATTATTGACTCTCTCATCTCCTGCATACTGCCGTCTGCAAGGTCTGTGGTCCCAAGATCCACATTAAACACAGTGTCCCCCGTAAAAGCGAGCCTGCTCTGTTCTGAAAAAAAGCACACGCTTCCGTGAGTGTGTCCCGGTGTGTTCAGCACCTGCAGCTTCTCATCTCCCAGCATAAGCACATCCCCGTCAGAAAGAAACACATCAGGCTTCCTGCGGTAGACATCAATATTCATATCTCTGCTGTGAATACACACAGGTACATCAAACATCCTCTTGAGATCACCCACCGCGCCTGTGTGGTCGTAATGGTGATGCGTAAGCAGTATGCCTTTGACTTTCAGGTTCTCTCTGCTGATATAGTCAGCATACCGTTTATATTCACAGCCCGGGTCTATAATATAGCATTCGCCGCCGTTTCTGTCCGAGATTATATATCCGTTTGCCATAAGTTCGCCACCTATAAGTCTTTTTATTCTCATACAGCCTCCCGTTTTTGCCATACAGCTTGCAAATTACCATTTACAGTTGTATAATGGCTTAGTATTATTAATAGAAGTATATCATCAATTTATGCAGACTGCAAACACTGCATCGGGAGGTGCCAGATGAAAATAGCCATAGTCGGAGCCGGCAAGCTTGGGCTTAGAGTTATAGAATCAATGCTTACAGGCGGTAATTCCATTACCGTCATAGACAAAGACGAGGACCTGCTG
This sequence comes from Christensenellaceae bacterium Phil1, assembly GCA_963648745.1. Lineage (GTDB taxonomy): Bacteria > Bacillota > Clostridia > Peptostreptococcales > Anaerovoracaceae > UMGS973. Next base: position 8,864 of record CAVJEY010000012.1, on the reverse strand, counting down.
GACAGGCTGTCCTCACAGATGGACGTTATGACCATCGCCGGCAATGCTAAAAGCGTTGCTTTTCTCAGAGAAAACGGCATAGGCTCATACGATTTCCTAGTAGCCACAACGGGCAATGACGAAAAAAACATAGTTATAGCCTCATTTGCCAAGGCTCTGGGATGCTCCAAGGTAATCACAAGACTTCGCGACCCTGAGCATATGAGCCAGATTGAGTTCATCAAGGAGGTTATGAGCATAGATTTTATCATCAACCCCGATCTGCTTATCACAAACGAGATATACAAATATCTTATCGAAAAAAACACCCTTACCAACGGTGTTTTCACCAGCGGCAAATCCTCGCTGCTTGAATGTCACGCAACCAAAATTCCAAAGCTTTTAGGCCGCAGAATCGGTGATATAGGCGATGTGCTTCCGAATATGCTTATCGGCGCCATCGACAGAAACGGCAAGGTCATCATACCCCATGGAAATACCGAAATTTTAGAGGATGACATACTGTATATTGTAGGCGAGAAGCTTGAAATAGCAGCTCTCAGCAAGCATACCATCGAAAAAGGCAAATATACGGACATTCAGCGCGTAATGATTATAGGCGGAGGTAAAACAGGGCTTTACCTTGCCTCCAAGCTTTCCGACTTCGGAATCTTTGTCAAGATAATCGAAATAGACAAGGACAGATGTCATTATCTTTCGACCCATCTTAACAATGTAATGATACTTCACGGCGATGCCACAGACCTGACGCTTCTTGAAGAGGAGAACTTCGAGGAAATGGACGCCTTCATAACAGCCACAGGCTTTGACGAGGACAATCTGCTGCTTGCACTTATAGCCAAGAGTCACGGCATAGATGATGTTATTGCCAAAATCAGCAGAGAAAGCTATGAGGAGATAATATCCAAAATGGGTATCGACATAGCACTTAATCCTCTCGATATAAGCGCGAACAATATCGTAAGATATATTCAGGGAACCAAAAACATCCTGTCTTCAACACTCATACAGGGGCAGGCGGAGATTATAGAAATAGTTGCGGACGACAGAATGCCTATAACTTTCGAGCCTCTCAACGAGCTTGACCTTCCGGAAGGAATACTTATAGCATCAATTCACAGAGGCAGACAGGTTATAATTCCTGACGGAGATGCGCAGATACAGGACGGAGATATCGTAATGATTCTCTCGCTGCTCAATGAAACAGAAGATCTTGAAAAGCTTATCAATATCAAAGACAAGCTGGGATTTTTCAGGGGAGTGCTCAAATGAATCTTAATTACAGGGCTATTGCAAATATCACAGGCAGAATCCTTATGGTGATTTCTGCCGCGTTTGCACTGCCTGTCATCGTATCACTTATATACAGCGAATACGGCAATGCGGTAATATTCTTAAAAACAGCGGCTGCCGTATTTATCGCAGGTTTAATATTAAAAACAGCAGTGAAGCCTTCTGCAGGTCCGGTCAGAATACGCGAGGGCTTTTTTATCATATCACTGGTATGGGTGCTGTTTTCACTCATCGGCGCACTGCCGTTTTTTGTTTCGGGAGAGATCCCTGTGTTTACAGATGCGTTGTTTGAAAGCTGCTCGGGCTTTACAACGACAGGTGCCACGATTCTTACGGATATAGAGTCCATGTCAAAGGGTATGCTGATCTGGCGCTCGTTTGCGCAGTGGCTTGGCGGCATAGGAGTGCTGATACTTGCAATTTCTGTAAGACCGGTCATATCTTCCGGCAAGCAGAATCTCACACTGGAATCCACAGGAGCCTCCACACACAAAAAAATCTCCAAGCTGTCGGATGCGACACGCCAGATATACATTGTCTACCTTATTTTCACGGTTTCGGAGATAATACTTCTTATGTTTGGCGGAATGAATCTGTTTGATGCTTCCATACACACCTTCGGGAGTGTGGGAACAGGCGGATTTTCAAACTACAGTGACAGCATTGCGCATTTCGACAGCCTGTATATCGAAATTGTAATCATGCTGTTTATGTTTCTTTGCGGTATCAGCTTCAAGCTGTATTTTGCGGGAATCCGCACAGGCCCGGGAGCATTCCTCGGTAATTCGGAATTCAGACTTTATGCGCTGACTGCAGCCGCAGCTTCAGTGCTTGTCGCATCAAACCTCATTATATCAGGCGATGGACAGTCAGCAGGCACAGCTGTCGCAGATTCCGTATTTCAGGTAATATCAGTGCTGACAACGACAGGTTTTACCATAGCAGACTACAATTTATGGCCGCAGTTTGCCAAAGCAGTTCTGTTCATGCTGTTTTTCATAGGCGGCTGCTCTGCCTCTACTGCAGGAGGAGTCAAGGTTATGCGTATAATGGTGCTTCTGAAGCTCGTCAAAAGAAGCATAGGCACCAGGCTCCATCCGAACGCCGTAATTAAAATAAAACTCAAAAACAGCAATCTTTCAAACGACCTTGTCAGCAATGTAACAAGCTTTGTATTCCTGTATATCGTGCTTATTGCCGCAGGTTCGCTGCTGGTTGCTGCTGACAATTATGATATGATGACCACAGCCTCTGCAGTAATATCCTGCATAGGCAATGTAGGCCCCGGATTTAATCTTGCGGGACCCGAACTTAATTTCAGCATATTCTCCGGCTGGTCCAAATGCGTGCTTTCATTTCTGATGATAGCAGGGCGGCTTGAACTGTTTGCATTTCTTGCGTTTTTCATACCGCATTACTGGAACCCGGACAGATATTAATCAGGTGAGATATGGACTTAAATTACAAAATGCTTATCAAAATTTCATCACTGATACTTGCGGTAACGGGCATAAGTATGATTCCGTCAATCATATGTGCCGCTGTTTACGGTGAAATCTCATGCCTTAAATCATTTGCAGGGTTTTTTGTGCTGTTTACTGCTGCGGGATTCCTCATATACAAAAAAATCCCCGCACACTACAGCCATATAACTGCAAGAGACGGGTTTCTCATAGTTGCAGCCTGCTGGATTGTAAGCTGCCTGTTCGGAGCTTTTCCGTATATGTTTTCAGGTGAGGGACTTACGGCTGCCCAGTCTGTGTTTGAATCAACCGCAGGCTTTACAACAACAGGCGCAACTTCCGTAAGCGGATTTTTAGAGCCCAGAAGCCTTATTCTGTTTAAGGCTGTATCTCACTGGCTTGGCGGTATGGGAATACTGATACTTGCCGTTTCGATACTTCCCGCAATGGGAATAGGCGGACAGAATATTGCCCGGGCCGAAACACCTGCTCCGAAAGTAGACAAGCTTTCCAACAGAATAAGTGACTCTGCGCGCATACTTTACATCATGTATATTGCTCTGTCGGCTGCAGAGTTTGCCCTGCTTATGTTCAACAGAAAAATGACTGTGTTTGACGCACTGGTGAACACACTTTCAACTATAAGCACCGGGGGAATAATCACCCACGAAACAGGCCTTGCTTTTTACGAAAGCTTTTACGTTGAAATAGTTATAACCGTTTTTACCGTATTTGCCTCAATAAATTTCAACCTCTACTACTTCCTTCTGAACAGAAGAATAAAAGAGCTGTTCAGGAACACAGAGCTTCGTGTGTTTCTCGGAATAATTGCGGCTGCAACAGTTATAATAATGCTCAATCTCCGGATAAACGGAATTTACGACAGCCTGTTCTCATCGCTGCGGTACGCTTTCATACAGGTTATAAGCTTCATATCAACCTCAGGCTTTACATTCACGAATTTTATGAACTGGCCTGTTTTGTCAAAGCTGCTTCTGTTTATGCTCATGTTTATAGGAAGCTGCGCCGCATCTACAGGCGGAGGCATCAAGGTAATCAGAATTGTGGTTATGATGAAGCTCATATTCAGAGGCTTCAAGCGCAGAATACACCCTCGCTCGGTGGTCGCCGTAAAAATAGGCGACAAAGCTGTGTCAGGCCCTATGGTGTCGCAGATTTCAACCTTCATACTGGTCTATTTCCTCGTATATATACTAAGCTGCATTGTGCTTTCACTTAACAATCTTGACTTTGAAACAACGCTTACAACCGCGGCGGGGATTATGTCAAATTCGGGAATAGGCATGGGAATGTTCGGAACAGAGGGAAACCTCTCCATGTTCAGTTCCGGCTCACAGCTGTTTATGTCGCTGCTTATGCTGATAGGAAGGCTTGAGCTTTTCACACTGCTGTTCCTGTTTGTTCCTAGTTTCTGGAACCCTAACAGGCAAAAAAACTGATGAATAATATATGTCTGATACGGGCAGTATATGAGTAATCATATGCTGCTTTTTTGATGAAAGGAAACAAAAATGCTTGTTAGAGATCTTATGACGCAGGGAATAAGCTGTGTGGATACCTCTGCAGCTGCAGAAACAATCGCACAGCAGATGAAAAAGAATAATATAGGGGCTGTGCCTGTATGCAGCGATCAGGGAGAAATACTGGGAATAATAACCGACAGAGATCTGGTGCTTCGCCATATTGCCGGAGACGCAGGCAGCGCCGAAGAAATAATGACAAAAAAGCCCGTCTGCACAAATCCTGACATGGACTCTCATACAGCCGGACTCCTGTTTTCAAAATACGGAGTAAGAAGGCTTCCCGTAATATCCGGCGGAAAGGTTGTAGGCATACTTTCCCTCTGCGATATTGCAAGGAAACCTGTTTTTGCCGATGAGGCAGGAGATATTCTTCATGCCATCAGCAAAGTATAAAGTCAATGGTACCGTCATAATAGCTGGCATCGTGAACCATGACAGTGACCTTTTGTCCCAGCGAATACACTTTGTTTGTCACCTGCCCCACTATCCTGTAGCGTTCGGGATAGACATCGTAATAATCATCATACATATTATCGAGCCTTACAAGCCCTTCTATTGTGTTTTCAAGCTCCACATACATACCGTAGCCTGTAATCCCGCTTATGACTCCGTCAAATTTCTCACCTTTGTGACCGGACATATACTGGGCTTTTTTCATTTTTTCAATATCTCTCTCAAGCTCAATTGCAGCGCGCTCCGTAACCGATGAGGTTTCGGCAGCCTGCTGTGTCTTTTGGGAAAGAACCTCACTCCTTTTGTCGTCAATCCGGCCGTGCAGATATTCCCTGATAATCCTGTGAATCATAAGATCGGGGTAGCGCCTTATCGGTGATGTAAAATGGCAGTAGTATTTCATCGCCAGTCCGAAATGTCCCTCACACTCGGTGGAATAAAACGCTTTTTTCATGGAGCGCAGCATCACTGTATTGACAACATTCTCATATGCTGTGCCTGAAACCTGCTCTAAAACTTCATTCAGAGCCTTAGGATGTATATTGCCGCCCTCGCCTTTGAGTCTGATTGAAAGGCCCCTAAGAAATGTCCTGAATTCCTGAATCTTCTCTGAATCGGGTTTTTCGTGAACTCTGTATATAAACGGCAGTTCAAGCCAGAAAAACTGCTCTGCCACCGTTCTGTTTGCGGCAAGCATAAATTCCTCTATCATTCTGTTTGCCGTTCGCCGTTCGCAAAGATCAACGCTGACAGGTATGCCGTTTGAATCAAGAGTTATATAAGCCTCGTCAAGATCAAAATCAAGACTGCCTGCGGCTTCGCGTCTTTTTCGCAGTATCTGCGCAAGCTCCTTCATATCCATAAGCATATCATAGATATCACTGTATTTTGCGGCAAGCTCCCTGTCGTTATTCTCAATTATATCCGAAACATCCGTATATACCATGCGGTGCTTTGATCTGATTACGCTCTCATATATACTGTGCTCCGCAATCTCTCCCGACGGAGTTATTTCCATATCGACAGACAGTGTGAGCCTGTCCTCGCCTTCATTCAGGCTGCATATGCCGTTTGAAAGCTCTTTGGGAAGCATCGGCACAACCTGATTGATTATATAAACGCTGTTGCCTCTTTTGAGGGCTTCTCTGTCAAGCGGCGAATCCTCATCTATATAATGGCTTACATCTGCAATATGAACTCCCAGAAGGAAATTACCATTGTCAAGTTTTCTGATCGATACGGCATCATCAAAGTCTTTGGAATCCGCCCCGTCTATAGTTATAATGTTCTCTGCTCTGAGGTCCTTGCGGCCCTGTATGTCCTTTGGGCTTACTCCTGCCTTTGAAATGGCTTTTGCCTGCGCTGCGGCCTTTGACGGGAATGTAAAAAAAAGTCCTCTCTGGCGGATTATCGCTTTGATATCTCCGCCCGGCTCGCCTGCTCTTGCCAGTATGCCCGTTATTTTTCCCTCTGCGCTGTTTTGGCGATTGGGGTAACCGGTAATAGCTGCAACCACAAAATCTCCGTTCTTAGCGCCGCTGAAGGCTCCCTTGGGTATATATATATCCTCGTTAAGCTTCCTGTCCAGTGGCACGACAAAACCGAATTTTTTGCCCCGGCTGAAAACCCCGGCCACTTCTTTGAGTTTTCGGTCTGTTACTCTGGCTATAATACCCTCAGGCGACTGATGCCACAGATATTCGGGTATCAGATCCACCTCTACTCTGTCTCCCTCCATGGCTCCATTCATGTCCGCAGGCGATATGAATATATCTCTGTCAGGACCGCCCTCATCGGGTATCACAAATCCAAAGCCTCTTTTGTGTTTAGTTAATATGCCGGTAACTGCCGGTCTTTGTTTTCTCTTTTTGCTCATACTGATATTCTATCGCAAAAAAGGCGGCATTGCCACCTTTTTGTCTTTTAGTTTTTGTCTTTGCCGTTGTCAGTCACATCGTCCTTATGGTCGTCTGCGGCATCGTTTTTGAGGTTTCTGTCGGCATCGTCGCTGCTGTCTGTGCCGTTGTTGTAGTTATCCTCTGTCACGTTGTCTGGCGTCTGCGTGGTATTGTTCATGTCATTGCCGTTTTCACCGCAGCCTGCAAATGTCAGCAAAGCCATAAGCGCTACAACTGCAATTATGCTTTTTGTTTTTTTCAACTGATTCAGCTCCTCTCTGAAAAATTTATTGTCCACAATATATTTTTTTCAGAGAAGAAACTTTTACTCATGCAAAAGATTGTAAATTTACTGGCATTTTTTGTGTTTTGAAACTGTCCGTTATTCGGGCTTGCTTTCATCGGGGCCGAGTCTGCCGTCGTTGTAGTGTTTCCTGCACAGTGATACATACATATCGTTGCCTCCGATTACAATCTGCTCTCCCTGCTTGACAATTTTGCCGTCAACGACTCTCGCAACCATTGTGGCTTTGCGGCCGCACCAGCATATTGTTTTGATTTCCTCTATCTTATCCGCATATATCAGCATATAGTAGGAGCCTTCAAAAAGCTGGTTTCTGAAATCATTTTTGAGTCCGTATGCCATTACCGGCACATTGAACGTGTCTACAATTTCAATCAGCTCCTCAACATGATGCTTTCGGAGAAACTGACATTCATCTATGAGAACACAGTCTATATCGCCTTTTTCTTTTTCGGCAAGAAACAGCTCTAAAATGTTGGTATCGTCCTTGACAACCATGGCTTCACGCTGTATGCCTATCCTTGAAGTAATAACGCCTACGCCGTATCTGTCATCAACGGCGGGAATCAGCGTCATCACACGCTGCCCTCTCTCCTCATAGTTGTATGCAACCTTGATGAGCTCTATGGACTTGCCCGCATTCATCGTACTGTATCTGTAATATAACTGAGCCATAATATCCTCCGCACTGTATTAATATATTCATTTTACAGAAAAACAGCTTCGTTTGCAATGAAAAAATTCTATCTGTTGCCGGCAGGCATATACGGGCCTAAAAGTCCGGCCACATTTACAAGCGGCATTGTCTGTATCCACACATGTCCCGGACCTGTAACAACCGTATTAAACAGTCCTTCACCGCCGAAAATCATATTTTTTGCACCCTGCACCATCTGAATATCCATTCTGCAGGTTGCAGACATAGCTGCAAGATGGCCTGTGTCAATTACAATCTGCTGCCCTGATTCAAGCTCATACTCCACAATATGTCCGTCAAATTCACCGAAAACAGTACCTCTCCCGCTTAGTTTCTGCATTATGAAGCCTTCGCCGCCAAAAAGCCCCTTGCCAAGCTTCTGGTTAAGATATACCGAAAGCTCCACGCTCTCTTCTCCTGCAAGAAACACACCTTTCTGGCATATGAGTTCATTTCCCGGTCCTATCTCAAAGGCTCTGATGGATCCCGGAAAGCTCGATGCAAATGCAATCATACCCGGTCCGCCTGAAGCTGTATACCTGTTCTGAAAAAGCCTCTCGCCTGAAAGAAATCTGCCCAGCGCCTTGCCGACTCCGCCGTTGCTGGTTGTTTCCATTTTCATGCCGGGCGACATCCAGCTCATTGCACCGCCCTCAGTAATCATTGCCTCTCCTGCTTCAAGTTCGCAAATCACTACCGGCAGATTGCCTCCTTCTATTTTGTATTTCATAAGTCCCTCCTTTCCGCTGCAAATAAGCAGCTGTAAATTGTTCGTATTCTTCCTTAGCTGTTTTAATACTTTGTGTACTCTGCTTAATTCATCTTAACAAAGTACATTCATTCAATTGTTTATATGCCTGCGCAGGCTATAGCTATATATTACCAGCAAAAACATAGTCTGTCAATATGTTTTTGCTATATTTTAGAATTATTTATTCTATTTCCCAAAGCAACATAAGAGTCACATTGTTTTTGCACATTCGGTTTGTAAATACTATTATTGGGAGTAAACAACGTAAGCCAAGCATTATCATAATATACAATATTTTTTCAATAAAAATACAGGCATTGATAAAAAACTTTGGTTTTTCAATGCCTGTTGTATTATCAGTCCTGACTTTGCGATTGCCCTATTGTTTACAGCCGGTATTCAGGCAAATTATGAGTAACGGGTTTGCAATACTTTTAATCGTTCCTGTCTGTACGTTCACT
>CAVJEY010000011.1:0-22347 GCA_963648745.1 Christensenellaceae bacterium Phil1 | reverse complement strand
TACAAATTGTGCTTTCCTGTGTTTTAAGCAGTAATCTGAAAAAGGAAACGCTGGTCGAAAGAATCCGGTATCAGGGATAGCAAGTAATACGTAATGAACTAGGTCTTAACGAAGAGGAGAAATAGATAACTTCCGGTTTGTAGGTATGATTACTGAACTGAATAATTTGGCTGATAATCAGGGGAGAGGCATATTAAGCTGCACTCTCCCGTTTTGTTTCAGGTTTATCTCTTGTTGGAGCGTATCCATATTTTCTGCTCCTCTGCAGCTTTTATAAGATCATCTCTGAAATCAGGGTGTGCCAGCGAAATCAGCATTTCAGCCCGCTCCCATGTGGTCCTGCCCGCCAGATTTACAGCTCCGTATTCCGTAACCATATAGTAGGACTGGCTTCTTGGGGATGTGACAATATCACCGTTGAATGTAGGCATTATACTTGACTTTATATTGCCGTCGCTGTCTCTGTGTGTTGATGCCATACACAGGAATGCCTTGCCGCCCTTTGACATGGCCGCGCCTGTAAGGAAGTCCAGCTGGCCGCCTGTTCCGGAAATCTGTCTTGTGCCTGAGCTTTCGGCGCAGACCTGTCCGTACAAATCAGCCGAAAGACAGCTGTTGATGGAGATAAGCTTGTTCAGTCTGCCCATTACCTCAGGTGCGTTTACATATTCGAGAGGGAACGCCATAATTCCGGGGTTTTCATTTACCCATTCATACAGCTTTTCGGTTCCGAAGAATATTCCCGAAATTCCTTTGCCTTTGTTCAGAGTGGAATATTTGTTTGTGAGCTTGCCTGCCTCATATATCTTGTAATAGGCGTCAGAGCACAGCTCTGTGTGCATTCCGAGATCTTTGAGGTCAGACTCGGCTATCATCTCTCCGATTATTCCGGGCATCCCGCCTATACCAAGCTGCAGCATGGCTCCGTCTGTGATATGGGGAAGTATATATTCGGCGATTTTTATGTCTGTTTCCTTTGGCGTAAGCAGAGGCACCTGTATCAGAGGCCCGTGCTCGCCCTCTACTATCATATCAACCTCTGAGATATGTATGCTGTCATCGTGACCGCCATATATCTTAGGCAGGTTTTCATTGATTTCAACGATAACCACATCTGCTTTTTCGAGGATTCCCTTGGCGATGCCTATTGAGGTTGACAGGTTGAAATACCCATGGTTATCCATAGGTGCAACACAGACCATAGCCACATTTATATCAAGGAAATGTCTGTAGTACTCGACGACATTCCGGAATATCATGGGAATGAAATTGCACAGCCCCTTGTCACAGAGCTTTCTTTCGTATGCCGAGCAGTGCCAGCTGTTATATATGAAATGCTCTCTGTGCGGGTCGCATTCCACTGCCTGTATAGGTCCAAACAGCAGATTGCCTCGTATTTTTACATCTCTGAGCTCGTCCTTTCTTCTGGCAAGAGCCGCATCAAGCAGAGCAGGAAACCCGTTGCCTGTAGTGTATTCCACCCAGTCGCCGCTTTTGACGATTGAGACTGCCTCATCGGGTGTTCTCAGTTTGCTTTTGTATTCAGGAATGAAATTCATAATCTATTCTCCTTTGACTGCAAGGCTTCTGCCTGTCATTTCACAAGGTATATCCATGCCCATAAGGTCAAGCAGGGTAGGCGCTATATCCGAAAGTCTGCCGCCGTCTTTGAGTCTGCACGGCCTGTTTGCTATATGTACAAGAGGCACATCGTTAAGAGAGTGAGCTGTGACAGCGTTGCCGTTTTTGTCTGTCATACAGTCTGCATTGCCGTGGTCTGCTGTAAGAAGTATCTGACCGTCTTTTTTGAGTACGGCCTCCTTTATTCTGCCTACGCATCTGTCAACTGCCTCGACTGCTTTAATCGCAGCCTCCATAACTCCTGTGTGACCTACCATATCGCAGTTTGCAAAGTTTAATATGATAAGATCGTAGATGCCGGCATCAATCTGCTCTATGACTTTGTCTGTGACCTCATATGCGCTCATCTCAGGCTGCATATCGTAGGTTGCAACCTTTGGAGAAGGTATCAGTATTCTGTCCTCGTTTCTGTTTGGAGCCTCGACACCTCCGTTGAAGAAAAACGTGACATGTGCGTATTTTTCGGTCTCTGCGATTCTGAGCTGTCTGAGTCCCGCATCCGCAATATATTCTCCGAGTGTGCCGGCAAGGTTCTGAGGCGGGAATGCCACGGTTACCGCAGGCATTGAAGCATCATACTGAGTCATGCATACATAGCAGAGATTTGAAGGCCTTGCAGCTCTCTCAAAGCCGTCAAAATCATCAGCGACAAAAGCCCTTGTTATTTCCCTTGCCCTGTCAGGTCTGAAATTAAACATAATAACTGCGTCGTTGTCTTTTACGGGCTCTGCGCCGTCAATTACGGAAGGCTTTACAAATTCATCGTTTTCATCACGATCATAAGCGGCGTTAAGAGCATTAATCGCAGTGTCATAATGAAAACCTTCTGAAACAGTCATGGCATCGTAGGCAGCACTGACTCTGTCCCAGCGCTTGTCTCTGTCCATAGCGTAGTATCTGCCGCAGATTGTTGCAATCTGGCCTGTGCCGGTTTCGCGCATACAGCTTTCAAGCTCGGTAATATATTTGGCGGCACATCTTGGCGGCACATCCCGGCCGTCAAGGAAGCAGTGAACAGATACCTTTGAAATCCCCTTGTCCTTTGCCATATGGATAAGAGCCTCAAGATGGTTAATGTGGCTGTGAACTCCGCCGTCTGATAAAAGGCCGAAAAGGTGGAGAACAGAACTGTTGTCAAGACAGTGGTTCATCGCTCTGTTAAGCTCAGGATTTGCAAAGAAGCTTTTATCTTCGATTGCTTTTGTTATTCTTGTAAGGTCCTGATAGACAATCCGCCCCGCCCCTATGTTGAGGTGTCCGACCTCTGAGTTGCCCATCTGCCCTTCGGGAAGTCCCACATCAAGACCGCAGGCTTTAAGAGTTGTATTGGGGTAAGTGCCGAAAATTTCATCAAGCTCAGGCTTTGATGCCTGCGCTATGGCATTGCCCTCAGTATTTTTATTTATTCCGTATCCGTCAAGGATCATCAGCATTGCAGGTTTCATAAATAATCTCCCAATAAAAAAGTTTACACATTGTGCAACAGTTACAGTATAACAAAAAAAGCGGAGTAATAAAAGATAAGATTGTCTTGAAAGCCGGTTTTCAGTATAATTATGATAAGAAAGGCAGGCACAGCTATGGAATGGAACAAAGCACAAAAAGAAGCAATCGAAAACAGAGGTAAAAATCTGCTGGTGGCGGCAGCGGCAGGCTCCGGCAAGACTACGGTTTTAATAGAGCGTATCAGACGCCTCATACTTGAGGACAGAATCCCCGTGGACAGATTTCTGATAGTTACATTTACAAAGGCCGCAGCCTCTGAAATGAAAGAAAAAATAGTGGCGGCGCTTACTAAGGCCATAGACGAGTCAGGCAGCAGAGAGGACACGGTATACCTCAAAAGACAGCTTGATCTTGTGGGGCGCGCCAGCATTTCCACATTTCACAGCTTTGCTCTTGATGTTATCAGAAGGTATTTTTACCTGACAGATGTGGAGCCCGATTTCAGAATATGCGACGAGGCTCAGAGCACGCTGCTCAAAATGCAGGCTGTCGATGAGCTGTTTGCCGGCAAATTCAAAGAAAAAAATCAGGATTTCATTGATTTCATAACCTGCTATGCCGGCGACCGGAACGAAAACCGAGCCAAGGATATAATTCTTGAAACCTACAGGATGATACAGAGTATAGCAGAGCCTTTTGAATGGCTCGAAAAAATGACGGCGAACCTTTCTATGAGCGCGGAAGAGTTTGAAAAAAGCCCTCTGTACGGCTTCATAAAACAAGATACGGCAGGTGCTGCCGGCTTTGTCAAAAAAACATTTGAAGGCCTTGCGGAGCTTCTGAGTGATGCGGGAGTTTATTCTCTTGCGGGCAAGTTTGAAGCAGAGCTTACCGCAATCAGGTCTGCAGATACAAAAGACATGAATTACGAGCAGCTGGCGGATTTTGTTTCCGGAATTAAAATTCCGAGAATGAGTGTTACGAAAGCCGAAAAAGAAGCCTATGAACAGATAAAGAATCAGGCTGTATATCTCAAAGACGGAGCCAAAAAACAGCTTGATGACATCAGAGGCAGATACTTTGTGTGCGGGCTTTCCGAATATATGGAGGACATCGGCAGCACATACAGATATGCCTGTATTCTGAAGGAGCTTGTAAAAGAATTTCACAGCAGATTCAAGAGCCTCAAGGCAGAGAAGTCGCTGATAGATTTTAATGACATAGAACACTACGCCCTTGAAATATTGGGACATGAGGAGGCTGCGGCGGAGTACAGGGATAAATTTGAATATATATTTATAGACGAATATCAGGACAGCAATGACGTGCAGGACACCCTTATAAGCAGAATCAAAAGAGAAAACAACCTGTTTATGGTAGGTGATGTCAAGCAGAGCATATACAGGTTCAGGCTGGCGGAGCCGGAGCTGTTTATGAAAAAATACGACGAGTATTCACGAAGTGAAAACAGCCTCAAAATAGACTTAAACCAGAACTTCAGAAGCAAGGGCAGGGTGATTGCGGCGGTAAACACCATATTTGAAAGCATAATGGATGACTACGGACCTGAGGCGGCTCTGCACAAAGGCGTATCATATGAAGGCGAGCTTGATGTCAATCCGGCGCTTGTGATTTTAGACAGAAAAACAGACTCCGATGTCAGGATTGACGATGAGATAGCGGGCATGAAAAAAGCGGAGACAGAAGCTCTGGTTGCCGCAGATATTATCAAAAAAACACTGGGCCGTAAAATCTATGATGCCAAGAGAGGCTGCGAGAGAGAGATAACAAGGAGAGATATAGTAATCCTTATGCGAAGCACAAGATTTAACGCTCCTGTGTTTGCTCAGATACTTGAAAACGAGAATATCCCTGTATATATAGATGATTCCGACGGATATTTTGATACGATAGAGATTTCGCTTGTGGAGGATATGCTCTCCCTTATAGACAACAGCAGGCAGGATATACCGCTGATAGCAGTGCTGCATTCTCCTGTATTCGGCTTTACAATAGATGAGCTTGCTGATATACGTCTTGAATGCAAAGGAACGTCATATTATGAGGCTTTCAGGAATTATGTCGGGAACGGCAGCGATACAGAGCTGAAGGCAAAATGCAGTGCTGCAGAGCAGACTGTAGCAGGCTGGAAACAGATGGCAAGAGATATACCGCTAAGCGAGCTTGTCTGGAAGCTCATATGGGAAACAGGCTATTATACCTATGCGGGAGCGCTTCCGGGAGGCAGTCAGAGACAGGCAAACTTGAGAGCGCTTGCAGACAAGGCCATGGAGGCTGCTGAGGGCGGCATATATGACGTTTACGGATTTCTCAAATACATAGAAGCCGTCAAGGACAAAAAAATCGAAATCGGCCAGATTAAAACAGTGGGAGAGGCTGACGATGTGGTGCGCATAATGACCGTACACAAGAGCAAGGGGCTGGAGTTTCCTGTCGTAATAGGCGCAGGGATGGGTTCAAGGTTTAATTTCAGAAACAGAGAGGCCGATCTTGCTATGCACAGACAGCTGGGAATAGGCATCACATATATAAATCCGGCAGAGCACTGGAAAAGAAAAACCCTGATACAGAATGTAATTGAAAAATGTATCAGAAACGAGAGCTTTGAAGAAGAAAAACGTATTCTTTATGTTGAGCTTACAAGGGCAATGGACAGGCTCATAATGATAGGTGCTGTCAGGGCATTTGAGGGTAATGAATACAAATATATGACCGAAAGCCCCGAAACGGCAGCATGCCCGCTTGATCTTGCGGCGCCTGCGGCCTATAGAGACGGAAGCGGCATAGATATTAAAATAGTCAGTATGCAGAATCTGTCTGCAGATGCAGCAGCAGCCCAGACAGGAAGAGATAAGGTCAGAGCACTGATAGAAACAGACAGAACAGAGTGCGGCGATGAGATACGCCGGAAGCTTTCCTTTGAGTACGGCAACATGAAGGAAGTAAGAACAAGATACAAATATTCGGTTACGGAGCTTAACAGAGAAGCCGCAGGAAAAAATTACAGCAGTGAAATCACCCTCAGAATCCCGGCATTTGCAGCGGAAGATGGCGGCATTTCGGCAGCTTTGAGGGGAAGCGCGACACACAAGGTTATGGAGCATATTGATTTCACTGAAGAAAATCTTGACGGCATTATTGAGGCTCTTGCAGAGAAAAACATACTGACGAAGCAGGAAAAGCAGGCGGTAAACCGTGACGGCATACTGTCGTTTATACGAAGTGATATAGGCAGGCGCGCAGGTAAGGCAGATAACCTGAAGCGTGAGCAGCCGTTTACCATCCTCAAAGAAAAAGACGGCATCGAGGTAATGGTACAGGGTGTCATAGACTGCTTCTTTGAAGAAGCAGGCGGGCTTGTGCTGATAGACTACAAAAACAGCACGCTCAAAAGCGAGGATGTGCTGAAAAAAAGATACGGAGAGCAGCTTGATATATATGCGGAGGCTCTCGAAAAAACAACGCAAAAGCCGGTAAAGGAGCGCTATCTGTTCCTGCTTGAAGAGGGTAAAAGCATTAAAATGTAATGTGCGGGAGGATAACCATAATTATTTGCCTGCGTTGTAACGACAAAGCGGAAAACATATTGTCACAGCTGGGTATTCCTATGTCAACAGCAATAAACATATATCTGAACCGGATTTCTCTTGCAGGGGGAATTCCTTTTCAGGTGACTTTGCCTGCGGCACCGGAGAATATTAATGAGGATTTAATGTCGGCAGAGGAGCTTCAAAACGAACTTTATAGAGGAATTGATGATGCTGAAAAAGGAAATGTAAGACCCGCTTCAGAAGCTTTTGATGAATTTAGAGAGGAACTTTAGCATGAAGCGGTATATTGTAGAAATAACCGAAGGCGCATTGACGGATATGGAAGAGATATATAAGCATATTGCATATGTTTTGCTTTCGCCCGGCAATGCGAGAGGACAGTATGATCGAATAGCAGACAAAATAAAGTGATTGTTACAAATATGCTTTACAGTGCTTCAGATATCGAAAGCAGAATATAGAGTTAAAGTGTGTTTTTCAGCTATATACTGTACTCCACCGGTAGGCTGTGACGCTTTTTAGCTGTAGCAGCGACAAATTACAGGAAGTGAAAATGCCCCGCAAATGCGGGGCATAATATATAGCTTAAATATGTAGAGTCTTTGGATTATACTAAACCCTGAGCCATCATAGCTTCAGCAACCTTTTCGAAGCCGGCAATGTTAGCACCCTGTACCAGAGCGTTCTTGTTGCCGTAGTACTTTTCACCAGCGCCTGCACAAGCATTGTAGATGTTCTTCATGATCTGGTGCAGCTGAGTGTAAACGTCTTCGTGCTGATATACAGTGTGACCTGCGTTCTGTCCCATTTCGATGCATGAGCAAGCAACTCCGCCGGCATTAGCAGCCTTGGCAGGGCCAACAGCTGTCATCTTGTCCATCAGATAAACGAGTGCATCGTTAGTTGTAGGCATGTTAGCGCCTTCGCAGTAGAACTTGCAGCCTGATGCTACGATGTTTTCTGCGTCTGCCATGTGTACGTCATTCTGCATAGCGCAAGGGATGAATAAGTCAACCTTAACATCGAAATCCTGGCATACGCCCCAAGGCTTCTTGCCTGCGATGAACTTCGCATTAGGGAATTTTTCTGCATAAGGAGCGCAGATGTTCTTGCCTGAATTTCTCAGGTCAAGGAGATAAGCGATCTTTTCGTCAGTGCTGATTCCGTCCGGGTCATAGATGTATCCGTCAGGTCCTGAAATTGTTACGCACTTAGCGCCTAACTGCTGCAGCTTCCATGCTGAACCCCATGCTACGTTACCGAAGCCTGAAATAGCAACAACTTTGCCCTTCATGTCTTCGCCGTTAGCCTTTAACATTTCTTCTGCGTACCATACGATACCAAAGCCTGTAGCTTCGCTTCTTCCAAGCAGTCCGCCGAAAGGAATTCCTTTACCTGTAAGAACGCCTTCGTATCTGTCAACGATTCTCTTGTACTGTCCGAAGAGGTATCCGATTTCTCTGCCGCCAACACCAAGGTCACCTGCAGGAACGTCAGTGTTAGGACCGATGTGTCTGTATAATTCAGTCATGAATGCCTGGCAGAATCTCATTACTTCTGCATCTGATTTGCCGTTAGGGTCAAAGTCTGAACCGCCCTTGCCGCCGCCGATAGGAAGTCCTGTCAGACTGTTCTTGAAAATCTGTTCAAATCCTAAGAATTTGATGATTCCAGGGTATACGTTAGGTGCAAATCTTAAACCGCCTTTGTAAGGTCCTATAGCACTGTTGAACTGGTATCTGTAACCCTTGTTAACCTGTACTTTGCCTGCATCGTCAACCCATACTACTCTGAAAGTAACTCCTCTTTCAGGTTCAGTTAATCTTTCGAGTAAAGCAGCTGCTTCATATTCCGGATGCTGTTCGATAACCGGAGTCAGAGAAGACAGTACTTCTTCAACTGTCTGGTGAAATTCAACTTCGCCAGGGTTCTTCTGCTTACAAAGCTCAATACATCTTTCTACATAGTTTGACATTTTGTTTTCTCCTTTTATTTTAATTTGTTAAAACTAAGAACTATATAACCAATCTCAATATATCACTTTGAGGGTATACAGTCAATGAATTATTTGTTGGCAAGAAAAAAGTCTAAATTTTCAAAAAACAAATACAGAAATTAGCAAAGTTGTATGTAAAACAGTTGCAAAGTAATGTATGTGAAAGCCTCGGGAAAACTTAAAATTCTGCCTTTTCAGAAGTAAAAGCAATAATATTCAATATGAAATAGAAATTTATTGAAAACATCTTAAATTTAATATAAAATAAGGTGTATATGACTGAAGGGGAAATCGGGAATGACCGGGATACACAGAAAAAAAAGAAAATCATTTTTAAGACGTTTTATATCATTTGTTGTGACAATTGCCGTAATAGGAGCGCTGGCAGGCGCGGCCGGGGTTTTGTATGCAAAGGACAAGCTTGACAATATATCGCATGTAGAGCTTGATGAAAGAAGCCTTGCGGCAGACAGTGATATTCCGGGTTACAGGAATATCGTCATACTCGGAGTTGACACAAGAGACATGAGTAATTTCTCAGGTTCAAGGACAGACTCTATAATAATAGTCAGTATAAATGAAAAATCCGGTGATATCAGGCTGATATCGGTTTACAGGGATACATTCCTTGACATTGAAGGCGTTGGTCTTGACAAGGTGACTCACGCATTTGCATACGGAGGACCTGAGATGACAATCAGCACTCTCAACAGAAACCTAGACCTTGATATTAAAGAATTTGCGGCTCTTAATTTCAAAACGGTGGCAAAGGTTGTAGACAGCGTCGGCGGCATTGACATAGACATCAGAGATGACGAGATAAGCCAGATGAACACATACCTTCCCGAAACCGCAAGATATCTCGAATGCGATTTTGAGTATATAAACGCTGCGGGAAAACAGCATCTTGACGGAGTGCAGGCTGTAACCTACTCCCGCATCAGACATACCGAGGGCGGAGACTACAGGAGGACAGAGCGTATGAGGACTGTTCTCACCGCTGTTTTTAAGGAAGTCAAAAAAATGGGCTTCGGACAGCTCAACAAAATGATGGATGAGGTGCTGCCGGAGATAAGCAGCAATATGGAGCCTGTGGATATAATTCCGCTTATGCTCAAAATGTACAAAATGGACATCAAAGACAGCATAGGCTGGCCTTATGACAAAGAGGGATACACCTCTCCTTCGCAGGTATGGTATGCGGCACCTGTCACTCTCGAAAGCAATGTTTCAAAGCTTCACCAGGAGGCCTTCGGTCAGAGCGGCTATGTGCCAGGCGATAAAGTCAGAGAGATAAGCAGCAGCATTTCATATACGACAGGTTATTACGGCTATTAATCACAGTTTGAAACACAGTAAAATATAAGGAGAATTTACAGTGCGCGAAGTAAACAGAAAAAAACGAAGAAAAAAAAGGGAGGACAAAACTGCGGAGCAAAAAGGCGGCAGGAAGCCTTTTCACATTATACTCATCATAGTGTATCTGCTTCTGATGATATGTTTTTCGGCAATGCTGATATGGCTTAATGTGCTGCCGATGAAATATCTGATACCTGCACTTGCGGTTATACTCGTCGGTTCGTTCTTTGTTGTGATGTTCCTGCGTCTCAGGAAAACGCACTCCAAAAGGCGCGTGGCGGGGACGGTGATTGCGATTATTGCAATTATTGTATACGGCATAGGTTCATACTATATATACAGCACGCAGGATCTGTTTTCAAGGATCAGCACCATCGGGCAGTCAACAGAGGACTACTATGTCATAGTGCCGGCAGAGGATGCGGCGGAGGCCAAGACGGTGGGGCTTGACCTTATCATGGGTGATGATGTTTATGTTTTCAAATCTTCGGAGGAGCCGTATCTTGAAGCCAGAGAACGACTTGCAGATCATGTTGAGATAAACTTCGAAGAGGGAAAAAACTCAATTGAAATATCAGAGCTGATGATGGACGGCGGCTGCGACGCCCTGTTTATGAGCAGCACCTACTACGATATGTCCTGTGAGAACATCAAAGGCTTTGAGGATGCGACCTCTATAATATATACCATCACCATAGCAACCAAGGTTGATGATGTTGCCAAGAGCGTTGACAAGATAACGACAACTCCGTTTAATGTATGTATCAGCGGCAACGACAATTTCGGCACCATAGAGCAGGTTGCCAAGAGCGATGTCAATATGGTCATGACGGTTAATCCGGAAACCAAAACCATACTGCTGACATCGATACCGAGAGACTCCTATGCGATGCTTCACAGCAGAGCGTCCTATGACAAGCTGACTCATTCGGGAGTTTACGGAGTTGACGAAACAGTAACAACAATCGAAGATATGCTGGGTGTTGACATCAACTACTATATCAGAGTCAATTTCTCAACAGTAATAGAAATAGTCGATGCCATAGGAGGCATTGATGTCAACTCGGATATGGCATTCATAACTCACGGCAGGCAGAACGAGGGCTACAGCTTCGTTGAGGGAAAAAATCATCTCAGCGGCGAGGAGGCTCTGGCATTTTCAAGAGAAAGATATTCGTTTACGGACGGCGATTTCCAGAGAAACAAAAACCAGCAGAAAGTATTGAAGGCAATGCTCAAAAAAGTGCTTTCAAGCGAGACGCTGCTTACAAAATACACGCAGCTGCTTGATGCGGTCAAGGATGAGATGCAGACAAACATGACCACATCTGAAATGCAGTCCCTCGTAAAAATGCAGATAAATGACATGGCAAGCTGGGATATAGTGAACTACTCGATATCCGGAACTACAGGCAGTCAGCCGTGTTATACTATGGGAGGAGCGCCTGCATCGGTGGTAATCCCTTATACAAGCAGCCTTACCAAGGCGGCTGCGAAGATAAACAATGTTATGAACGGTGTAGAGCAGGCAGACGGAGAATGGACACGCGACTACGAATAGCAAATCAAAAGAATTAATATATAAGGAGAGATATTATGGCAAAGGAAAAACTGAATTTTGAAGATGAACAGGTAAGAAACACCTACAGACATACAGCATCACATATTATGGCGCAGGCTGTAAAAAATCTGTGGCCGGACACAAAGCTTGCGATAGGACCTGCTATTGACAACGGATTTTACTATGATTTTGAATCAGAGCACAAATTCAGCGAGGAGGATTTCCTTAAAATCCAGAAGGAAATGAAAAAAATAGTACAGGCAAACTATCCTCTCGAAAGATTTGAGCTGCCGAGAGCAGAGGCCATTGCTTTCATGGAGGAAAAAAACGAGCCTTACAAGGTGGAGCTTATCAATGACCTTCCGGAGGATGCGATTATATCATTTTACAAACAGGGAGATTTCGTGGATCTGTGCGCAGGCCCTCATATGGAATCGACAGGCAAAATCAAGGCATTCAAGCTGATGAGCGTTGCGGGAGCATACTGGAGAGGCGATTCGGACAGACAGATGCTGCAGAGAATATATGCGACAGCTTTTCCTACACAGGCAGAGCTTGACGAATATGTAAGAAGACTTGAAGAAGCCAAAAAAAGAGACCATCGCAAAATAGGCAAGGAAATGGATCTGTTTGCTATTTTTGAAGAAGGTCCGGGATTCCCGTTCTTTATGCCTAACGGTATGATTATCAGAAACGAACTTGAAAACTTCTGGAAAACAGAGCACAGAAAAAGAGGCTATGAGGAAATCAAAACACCTCTCATTATGAACGAGCAGCTCTGGAGAACTTCGGGACACTGGGATCACTACAAGGATAATATGTACTTCACCAAAATCGACGGTGAGGACTATGCAATCAAGCCTATGAACTGTCCAGGCTCACTTCTTGCGTACAAGAGAAAAATGTGGTCATACAGAGATTTTCCTATCAGAATGGGAGAACTGGGTCAGGTTCACAGACATGAGCTTTCGGGAGCGCTGCACGGTCTTATGAGAGTAAGAACTTTCACACAGGATGATGCCCATATATTCATGCTTCCTGAGCAGATTAAAGACGAGGTAATCGGCGTTGTTAAATTCATAGATGACGTATACAATATGTTCGGATTCACATATCACATAGAGCTGTCAACAAGACCTGATGACTCAATGGGATCGGATGAAGAATGGGAAGCCGCAGAAACAGCGCTCAGAGAAGCTATGGAGGCAATAGGAGTGCCTTATGTTATAAACGAAGGTGACGGCGCATTCTATGGTCCTAAGCTTGACTTCCACCTTGAGGACTCAATAGGCAGAACATGGCAGTGTGGTACAATCCAGCTTGATATGCAGATGCCTCAGAGATTTGACATCTCATATGTGGGAGCTGACGGCGAAAAACACAGACCTGTAATGATTCACAGAGTAATATTCGGCTCTATCGAAAGATTTATAGGAATACTTACAGAGCATTTTGCGGGCAAATTCCCTCTGTGGCTTGCACCGGTACAGGTCAAGCTGCTGACGGTAACCGAAAAATTCGTGCCTTATGCGGAAGAAATCAAAGCAAAATGCGAGGAGGCCGGACTCAGAGTCGAGCTTGATGCAAGAAACGAAAAAATCGGATACAAGATAAGAGAAGCCAGAAATCTGAGAGATTCATACCTCTGCACAATAGGCGAAAGAGAAGCGGAGGCAGGCACTCTGTCTGTAAGATCATCGAAAGCCGGAGATCTCGGAGAAATGAATGCGGACGAATTTATCGAAAAGCTTGTCTGCGAAATCAGAACAAAGGCTATATAGCAGGAGAACGGTATGTTTGTAAAAGAAAAAGAAGTCTGGAGAGACGGCGTGTTTTTGTGTCATACCAAAAGCAGCTTTGACGCCGACCTTCTGGAATCGAAGCTTAGAAGCGAGGGTATTCCCTGCGTCAAAAAATATCAGGGAGCCAGTAATTTCATAGAAATAGCCATGGGCTCAAACACATCTTTTCCTATAGATATCTATGTGCCGGCAGACAGACTGGAGGATGCACGAAACATTATAGTTCCGGTTGACCTTGATGACTGCGAGCCTGTCTGCTTTGACGAATAAACCATGCAGGAGGAGGCTGTCTGTGCAGCCGGCCTCCTGATAACACAGAGGACAAAACAATGATATACGCAAGAAAAGTGCTTGCAAAGGAAGGCTGCAGCATATACCTTGCAGCAGACATCAAATGTCTTGATTATCATACGCCCTGCGCTCTGGTGCTAAAAACGGCAGAGTCGGAGCATACGCTGAGCCGCGGTGATGTCCTGCTTTTCAGAAACACTCTGAAGCCGTATATACAAGGCACCGGGGATATTGTGCGCAGCAGAGCGATGATTTTTTCATCGGAGGACTGCCGCACATACATATACAGGGATGATAAGTGCATACATATGGAGATTGCCGCAGGCAAAAGTGATGACGCCATATGCACAATTGATGTTACCGGTGATGACCTTGCAGCTCTCTACAAAGCAATAGATTTAAGATGGTACAACAGAACCCTTCCTGTGTACCGGTAGATTACCTGCTGTTTTCTTTTTTCATGGTGCGAAACAGCAGTTTTTTTAATGCCTGCCATTTGAACGGAACCAGAGGATAAAGATACGAGGTGCCGGAAAGTGTCCTTGTAAATGCGATTGCGGCTGCAATAATCAGAAGCGCGATTATTCCGCCCGCATATCCGAATACAAATACTCCGGTAAGCAGCATTATCCTTGCAAATTTAACGGCATACGAAAGCTCTATGCTGGGCTGTGTAAATGCCGCAAGGGCAACTACAGCCATACATAGTATGGTCTGAGGAA
This sequence comes from Christensenellaceae bacterium Phil1, assembly GCA_963648745.1. Taxonomy (GTDB): domain Bacteria; phylum Bacillota; class Clostridia; order Peptostreptococcales; family Anaerovoracaceae; genus UMGS973. The sequence continues at coordinate 7,957 of CAVJEY010000011.1, read as the reverse complement.
TGAACCAGCCTGATTCTATCGAAAACTCGCCAAGCAGCAGCGCGCCTATTACAGACAGCGACATTCCAAGAGATTCAGGAGTGTTAAGCGAGGCAAGCTTCAGCCCGTCTATTGCGGCTTCAATCAGTATGAACTGCCAGAATACAGGTATTGCATAATCCTCCTCAGGTATGAAGAATCTGATGACATCAGGAGCGTCTATATATTCTTCTGTAAGCATCAGGTATACCGGAGTCAGAAACAGAATTATGATGAAATTAATCAGCCTCAAAGCCCTGAAATAGCTGCCTGTAACGGCAGGGAAATAGTAATCGTCAACGTCCTGGGCAAAATCAAAAATTCCGACGGGTATCAGAATCACAGTGGGCGTATTGTCGGTTATAACTGCGATTTTACCCTCCGTTATATGCGCAGACACAACATCGGGTCTTTGAGTGTATCTCACCTTGGGAAACGGGTTCAGAGGGCTTTTTCTGCCCATTGCCTCGACCAGTGACTGTTCCCCCACAGTCAGAGTATCAACCTTTATATCACGTATGGCCTTATCAACTTTTTTGACTATTTTTTCATCTGCAAGCCCCTGCATATACATAATGCATACATCGGTCTTGGATACGCTGCCTACGGTATAGTTTTTAACTGTAAGGCGGCTGTCGCGAATCCTTCTTCTGACAAGAGCTATATTGCTCATAAATGTTTCTGTAAATCCGTCTTTTGCGCCCCGCAGGCTTTTTTCCTTTTGAGGCTCGTTTACGGCTCTTGCCGGATATTCTCTTACGTCCATTACTATGACTTTGTCAAAGCCGTCTATGACAAGAGGCACAAGACCCGAATAAAGATATCTGATGACAGCGTTGACATCATCCTCCGCAAAGGAATCAAGCAGTGTCAGGCTGCCTGCAATGAAATCATCGGCAGTCTTTGCTTCTGCCATTTTGTTTTCCGTAACCGACAGCAGATCTGTCATAATCTGCTGCATTACATGGCCTCTGACAAGGCCGTCTACAAAAAACAGAGAGGCTTTCCGTCCTCCTGTATTCACATGATGCTCCACAAGGTCGAAGCATTCATCAAGCGGCAGTTTTTCACGCATATTCCTTAAAAAATAATCATATTTGTTCATAAGCATTCTCCTGAAGGGATCTGGTTTTGTATTATTATTGCACAGGGGCTTCAAAATAATACATGAGGCGTGCGTACTGTATTATATTTGTTTTTGTATGGAAACCTGCGGCAATTTGTTGTATTATATATAAAGAATGATTATTGAATTCGGAGGTATTGTAATGGAATTTGACAGCAGTGCATATATAGGAGAATATATCGAAAGAGCCAGGAAAGCTCAGGCGGAGTTTGAAAAAATGAGTCAGGAAGAGGTTGATCTGGCGGTAAAAACCATAGCAAAGGTTGTATATGACAACGCGGAGTATCTTGCTGAGATTGCGGTAGAAGAAACAGGCATGGGCAATGTTCCCGACAAGATAGCCAAAAACAAGCAGAAATCAAAGATAATATGGAACAACCTCAAAGGTAAAAAATCAAGAGGCATACTTGATACGGATGAGACTACGGGCATTACAAGGATAGCAAAGCCGGTGGGAGTTGTTGCGGCTATAACCCCGTGCACCAACCCCATAGTTACACCTATGAGCAATGCCATGTTTGCGCTCAAATGCGGCAATGCCATAATCATAACGCCTCATCACAAATCAATCAAATGCAGTACCAAAACAGTTGACATGATGAATGCAGAGCTTGACAGGCTGGGATATCCCGCAAACCTGATACAGGTTATAGACAGACACTCAAGAGAAAACACCAGAACTCTCATATCCTCTGCAGACGTGGTGGTTGCAACAGGCGGAGCAGGTATGGTAAACGCCGCCTACAGCTCAGGCAGACCTGCTCTTGGCGTAGGAGCGGGCAATGTGCAGTGCATCATAGACGAGGGCTATGATTTCAAAACAGCGGTGCCTAAGATAATACAGGGCAGGACATTTGACTACGGCATCATATGCTCAGGCGAGCAGTCGGTAATATGCCCCGAAAATGATTTTGAGGACATTATGGCAGAGTTTGAGGCAAACGGCGCATATGTAGCAAGAACTCCGCAGGAGCTTGACGGTATCAGAGCCGCGCTGTTTGAGGATGGCAAGCCCAACAGACATTCTGTGGGACAGTCGCCTGCAAAGATAGCCAAAATGGCAGGAATTGATGTTCCGGAGGACACCAGGATTATAGTGGCGGTGGCAGAGGCGGCAGCAGACAGAGATCCTCTGGGAGGCGAAAAAATGGCTCCAGTAATTGCGGCATACAGATATTCCAATCTGGATGAGGGAATAAACATAGCAAGAGAAAACCTCGAAAAAGAAGGCAAGGGACACAGCGTATCCTTCCATTCGGATTCCGAGGAGCATATCAGACACGTGGGCGAGGAGCTTTGTGTATCAAGATTTGTCATCAATCAGGTGTGCGCAAGCAGCGCAGGCGGCAGCTTCTACAACGGGCTTGCGCCTACCAACACACTGGGCTGCGGCACATGGGGACACAACTCAATATCCGAAAATCTTGATTACAAGCATCTTATGAACATATCGAGAATCGCAAGATATATGCCTGATAATTATGTGCCTTCGGACGAGGAACTCTGGGGCTAGAAGTGTGAAGGAGCTGTGAACAAAACCTTTTCACAAGCGACATCAAAACGACTGATTTATGACATACTGATATGTATAATAGATATTGTAAGAGATAGATTTTTTCACAGTTTTATATGAAAATATAAAACACCTCCTTCAAAAAATATAAATAATAAGAGTTAAAAAACAGGTTATGCGGATGCAAAGCCTGTTTTTTCTTGTGATTTTGAGTGAAATGGGGTAAAATCTAATATAGATTATATATGACAGGAGGAGGCATCTATGAACAACCAGACCGAACGGCGTATCAGAATACTGGATATTCTTAATAATGCCGATACCAGCATATCGGCATCCAAACTTGCGGCCGAATTTGGAGTGACAAGGCAGATAATTGTTTCTGATGTTGCCATACTTCGTGCAAACGGCCACAAGATAATTGCAACAAGGAGAGGATATGTTATCGAAAAAACCGAAGATGATTTCATTGTCGAAAGCATAGTATGCCGGCACAGTGCGGAGGACACCCTGCAGGAGTTCTATATAATTACAGACAACGGCGGCTGTGTAGTCAATGTGATAGTTGAGCATCCGATATACGGGCAGATAAGCGCAGATCTCAATATCAGATCAAGATATGACGCAGATGAATTTGTACGGATGGCAGAGGAGACCAATGCGGCGCAGCTGTGTGACCTTACGGGAGGGCTTCATATCCATATGATAAGAGTTCCCGACAGGGATGCGTATATGCGCATAATAACAGGTCTCAGGCAGGCGGGCATACTTGAGCAGACAAAATAATATCATATATTAATTCCGGAGATACTCCGGGATTTTTTTTGCAGAAATACAAAGCTGCATCTGTCTGTGACATTCTGACTGCAGACAGTGAAAAATGGCTGACGGAGTCTGCATTGTGCCGGAATCTGAGCAGGCGGATAAAATCCGGTGACGATAAATGAAAACATTTAGCCGGGATTAGAGGTGTATTTGCTGACGCAAAGGACTTAATATATATGCATAAGGTATTGCTGTTATATATAAAAGGGAGAAGAAAAATGTGTAAAAGTATAGAGGATAGGATTATCGGAGGCATGTTTGGGGCTGCTGTAGGTGAGGCTGAAGCGATAACCCGCGGAGGAGAAGCTCAAAAAAGCTGGTCAAGAAGCACCGGACTTTGTCTGTGCATGGCAGACGGCTTTCTCTGCGGAAAAACCGAAGGGGAAATCATACAGAATTTTGCGGACTTTGCGGACGGACTTAAATTTGTGCCTCCCCAAAAGGAGTTTTATATAGGTGAAGATGTGGAGGAGGCCATAAAAGCATACAGACAGGACGGCAGAATTAAAAAATGCTGCATGGCCTCCGAAAACGACGGGTACGGCTCGGTGGTGAGGATGATACCTGTTGCGGTATATCTTGGCAACATTGATTTTCTGGGCTGCGAGCTGGGACACGGGGAAATGAGAATAATCCACGATGCCGTAACACTTATTCATAATAATCCGGTCAGCATTGTGTCCTGTGCGGTATATGTGACTGTCGGGCGGCTTCTTCTGGGCGGGTTTTCATCGGAGAAAAGCATATATGAGGCCCTGAAAATTGTAAGCAGATACTATTCGGGGAGCCCTGTTTACAGGGAAGCTTTTCTTGAATTAAGGGATCTGTATAATATGGACATATTCAGGCTGCTTCCGGAAGTGGTGATATACAACTGGGAGGATTCTCTCAGAATCGTTGAGGCTGCAATCTGGTGCCTTATAAACAGCGGCAGCTATGAGGAGTGTCTGCGCAGGGCAAGACATCTTGGCGGAGCTTCTGATTCAATATGCTCCGCCGCAGGCGGTCTTGCAGGACTCCGCTACGGAATAGGAGGCATACCGAGGGAGTGGCTTGGCCGGCTCAGAGATCAGAGCGAGATAAAAGAAATCAGCGAAAAAATGGCTCAAAGATTCAGGTGAATATTTCAGTCTCAATTCAGAAAAAACACTGCAAGGTTAAGATATGAGGCAAATGTTATCCAAAGCATATACGGTATAAGCAGCCGGCCTGCGCGTCTGTTTATGCTTCCGAAGGTTACTGCCGTATCAAAAACCAGAAGCCACAGCAGTATTATCCAGAGAAATGCGACAAGATACCGGCACAGACCGAAAAATATAAACGGCCACAGAATATTTACAGCAAGCTGTATGTAAAAAAGATACAGAGCGTTTGTCCTGTCGGGATTATCCGAGGTGTATACGAGAAATGAGGATATGCCCATAAGTATATAAAGAACAGTCCATACCGCGGGAAACAGCCACGCGGGCGGCGCAAGGGGAGGCTTTGAAACCATCTGATATGAGGCTGCGGCATCCGAAACCACAAGCCATGACAATGCCCCGAGAATCAGAGGGGCTGTAATAATTAAAATCTTTTTCATATATAAAATATATTACTTTGCCGAATTTATATGCATTTTTTGTGAACTTCTCGTGAATTTTAGAGATATGCCTATTACAGCTGCAGGTTTTGTGTTAAAATAGGCAAGGCTAAAAAAATTGTTTTACGAGGTGTGATATGAAAAAAGCATTAGCATTATTTCTTATCCTTGCATTAGGGTCAGCAATGATATTAACAGGCTGCGGCAGCGAGCCTTATGATTATGACCTTACCAAATATGTCAAGGTTGGAGAATACAAAGGTCTTGAATATGAGAATCCGGACAAGATAAAAGTATCGGACAAAGAGATAAAGGATGCAATTGAAGAGGATTTGGAAGAAGCCAAGACGCTCAAAGACGTCGAGGACGGCAAAGTTCACGACGGTGATACAGTTAACATTGACTACACAGGCAAGGTTGACGGTGAGGAGTTTGAAGGCGGCTCGGCAGAGGGCAGCACACTTGAAATCGGCAGCGGCACTATGATAGACGGCTTTGAGGACGGACTTGTAGGAGCCAAGGTTGGCGAGACAGTGACTCTTGAGCTGACATTCCCTGACCCGTATGATAACAACGAGGATCTTTCGGGCAAGGATGTTGTGTTTGAGGTGACGATTAATTCGGCTCAGGAATACGTGACACCTACAGAGAAAGAATATGTAAAGCAGAGTTCGGAATATGACAGTGTATCAGACTACGAAAAGGCTGTCAAAAACGAGCTTTATCAGAGCAAAGAGGATGAACAGCAGTCAGAAATAGAGTCCTATTTATGGGGACTTATCACAGACAGCTCGGAGGTAATCGAGTATCCTGAAAAAGAGCTTGAGGAATACAAGACAAAACAGAAGGAATACGTACAGGATTATGCCGATAACAACAGCATGGAATACGCCGATGTTATCGAAAGCACCTACGGCATGACCGAGGATGAGTTCAACGAAGAGCTTGACAGCGCGGCCAAGACAAATGCCAAGGAGCAGATGATAGTCTACTATATCGCAAGACAGGAGGGTCTTGAGGTCACAAATTCGGAATACAAGGATTTTGTAGAGGCACAGCTTGAGTCAATAGGCTATACCGCCAAGGAATTTGAGGACTATACAGGCTCATCATATGAAGAATATGTAGGCGGCGAGGAATATATCAAATTCTATATGCTTTATCAGAAAGTTATTGATCTGGTAGTTGAGAATGCCAAAGGTGTTGATGAACTTTCAACAGATAAATAAACAGGTAAAATGACTGATTTGCCGCAAATTGAAATTTTATATTGAAAATGACTGTAATATATGATAATATTGCTTTGTTAGTTTACGTAATCATATATTACAGTTTTTATATGGTACTCAAAAACTATGATTCTCTGGAGAGACCCTTTTGGGGCGCCGAAGGTTTAAGCCGGCAGGAATAAGCAGCCTGCAGGTGATATCTCAGGCAAAAAGGACAGAGCATAGGATCAGCTTATGCATCTCTCTGGAAGTCGAGCAAATCGGCTTTTTTTATTTGCTTAATTTTTTTATTTGAGAGGGAGAAATCAAATGACTTTTATGGACTTTTTAACAAAACTCGACAATCTGGCGTGGGGAGTGCCTATGCTCATACTCATTATGGGTACGGGACTTCTGCTTACCGCAAGACTTGGCGTGCTGCAGTTCCGCAGACTGGGACTGGCGCTGCGCTATATGGTCAAAAACGAAAAAGACGGTGTGGGAGAGGTTTCAAGCTTCGGAGCTTTATGTACAGCACTGTCTGCCACAGTAGGTACAGGTAACATTGTAGGTGTTGCAGGTGCGATACTTGCAGGGGGACCCGGAGCTGTATTCTGGATGTTTATTGCAGCCTGCATAGGTATGGCCACCAAATACGCAGAAGGCCTTCTGGCGGTAAAATACAGGGTAATAGACAGAGACGGCCATGCTCTCGGAGGACCTTTCTACTACATAGAAAGAGGCATGGGTAGGAACTGGAAATGGCTTGCCAAGATATTTGCATTCTTCGGAGTTGGTGCAGGGCTTCTGGGAATAGGTACTATCACGCAGGTAAACGGTATTGCGACAGCCGTAAACAACTTTGCGGATCCTGACAGTGCGCATATCGCGTTCTCAATAGGCGGCAATGACTACACATGGGCGACAGCAGTAACTGCTCTGGTTGTGGCTGTTGCAACAGCGCTTGTTGTAATCGGAGGCATCAAGAGAATTGCCAGCGTATCATCGATAGTTGTACCGTTTATGATGGTGCTCTATGTAGTAATATGCGTTGCTATTCTCATAACTAATATACAGGAAATACCTGCAGCAGTTAAAGAAATCGTTGAAGGAGCCTTCGGAGCAAGAGCAGCAGCAGGAGGAGCGCTGGGCGCTATGTTTATTGCAATGCAAAAAGGTGTTGCAAGAGGAGTGTTCTCAAATGAGGCAGGCCTTGGTTCAGCACCTATCGCTGCAGCCGCAGCTCAGACTAAAGAGCCTGTAAGACAGGGACTTGTTACAATGACAGGTACATTCCTTGATACAATAATCATCTGCATGATGACTGCGCTTTCGATTCTTGTTACAAACTCACATGGCATTGAGGGCCTTGAAGGAGCTGCAATAACAGCAACAGCTTTCGGCACAGGACTTCCGTGGAGTGCACAGACGGGCGCGTTTTTCCTGATGGTATGCCTTGCATTCTTTGCTTTCACCACAATTCTCGGATGGGACTACTATTCCGAAAGATGCCTTGAATACCTCATAGGCGGCAAAAAAATGGGAGTGCTTATGACTTACAAGTGGCTCTACATAATTGCTGTTTTCGTAGGACCGTTCCTGACAGTTGAGGCAGTGTGGACAATAGCGGATATATTCAACGGATTTATGGCTATACCTAACCTTATAGCGCTGGTTGCACTGAG
>CAVJEY010000010.1:10467-23323 GCA_963648745.1 Christensenellaceae bacterium Phil1 | reverse complement strand
GACCTGCCGCAATTTGTTTGCACAAATTGGGCTAGGGCTTCAAACGGACAGCAACGAACGAAGTGAGTTGGAGCGCAGCGTTGCCTTTTTATCCAAAGAGCTAAAGCGATTTGCTGATAAAACGGACAGCAACGAACGAAGTGAGTTGGAGCGCAGCGTTGCTGTAATGTAATAACCATAGAAATACGCTCGACACAGCTCGCGTATTATAATATCTGAACAGTGGCTGCTATGGAGGTGCGGTGATGAAACTGGGATATGATCTGACAATTGAACAGACCCAAAAGCTTGCTCTTACACCGGAGCTTATACAGGCTATACAGATACTGCAGTTCAGCAATCAGGAGCTGGACAGCTATGTTCAGGAGCAGCTGCTGATGAATCCCGTAATCGAAACCGCAGGAGACAAGCCTGCAGAGGAGTTTGATCTTCCCGACCCTGAGCGTGTTGAGGGCTCCTACAGAGGAGAATACCGCAGAGAGGTAAGAAATCAGCAGCCTTATGAGCGCCATGTGACAAACGATGTCACACTGACTGAGCATCTGATGTTTCAGCTTCAGTTTGCGCCGCTTTGCGCATCACGCCGCAAAGCAGGCAGATACATAATAGAATCCCTTGACGACAACGGCTATCTTACTCAGAGCAGAGGCGAGCTTGCAGAGGCTCTTGATATCAGGGCAGAGGAGCTTGAGAAGGTTCTTGATGTCATTCATACATTTGAGCCTGCGGGAGTCGGAGCGGAAGACCTGAGAGAGTGTCTGCTGATACAGCTTGAATCGCAGGGCAGACTGACAGAGCCAAAGCGCAGAGTCATATCGGAGTTTCTTGAGGATATGGCGTCAAACAGACTGTCTGCAATTGCCAGAAAGCTCGGTACTGATACAGAGCATATCCAGAGAATAGCAGATGAGATAAGAACCCTTGACCCCAAGCCGGGCAGAGCGTTTGCATCACAGGATGAAACAAGATATATAACTCCCGATGTGTTTGTCGAAAAAGAAGACGGAGAGTATCATGTAATAATAAATGAGGGAAGCGTGCCTCATCTTATGGTCAGCTCATATTACAGACAGGTGCTGAGAGAAAGCGCAAACGACAAAAACCTTGCAGAGTATCTTAACGGCAGAATAAATACAGCCAACTGGCTTATCAAAAGCATAGAGCAGAGAAAACAGACAATATACAATGTGGTGTCTGCGGTAGTCAGGCATCAGAGAGACTTCTTTGAATACGGTCCCAGATATATAAAACCTATGACTCTGAGGCAGATAGCGGAGGATGTGGGCATACACGAATCCACGGTCAGCCGTTCAATCAACGGCAAATATATGCAAAGTCCCAGAGGCGTGTTTGAGATTAAATATTTTTTTACAAGCGGTGTCAGCGCAGGCGAGGGCGAGGGTATGTCCTCTAACGCAGTCAAAAGCATTATCAGAGAGATGATAGAGCAGGAGGATTCCCGCAAACCGTGCAGCGATCAGCATATGGCCGACCGTATGCTGGAGGAGGGCATAAACATTTCAAGAAGAACAGTGGCAAAATACAGAGAGGAGATGGGAATACCATCATCTCAAAAACGCAAAAGATATTAAATAGTTTAACAATTAAAGTTTAATATATTAATTTTTTAGGAGGATTAAATTAAAATGGCAATTAAAGTTGGTATCAGTGGTTTTGGTCGTATTTCAAGAGTTGTAATCCGTATTGCAATGAGTGAGCCGGATATAGAGATAGCCGGAATAAACATCCGTAATGCAGATTACGATTATCTTGTATACATGCTTAAATACGACTCCACTTTCGGAAGATTTCCGGGAGAACTGGGAACATACGAAAACGGAATCACAATCAATGGCAAAAAAGTTCCTGTCTACAGCGAAAGCGACGCAGCAAATATTCCATGGTCGGAATGCGGAGCCGAGTATATCATAGAAGGTACGGGAGCTTACACAACCACCGAAAAAGCTATGGTTCACATCGAAAAAGGCGGCGCCAGAAAAGTTATAATTTCAGCGCCCGCAAAGGACAGCGAAACACCTACTTTCGTATACGGCGTAAACCATATGGACTACAAGCCCGAATACAATGTTGTATCAAACGCATCATGCACAACAAACTGTCTTGCACCTCTGTCAAAGGTTCTTGAGGACAACTGGGGAATTGAAGAGGGACTTATGTCAACAATTCACGCAGCAACGGCAAAACAGAAAGTTGTTGATGCAAGATCAATGAAGGACTGGAGAACAGGCAGAAGCGTGTTCAACAACATTATCCCTACAACTACAGGAGCGGCAAAGGCTGTAGCACTTGTTATCCCGTCACTCAAAGGCAAGATGACAGGTATAGCATACAGAGTGCCTACTGCAGACGTGTCGGTTGTTGACCTCAACGTAAGACTCAAAAAACCTGCCACATACGAAGAAGTATGCGCCAAGGTAAAAGAAGCCTCCGAAACATACATGAAAGGCGTTATAGAATACGTTGACGACGAGGTTGTATCAAGCGATTTCATAGGCGATCAGTGCACTTCGATATTTGATGCAAGAGAGGGCTTCCAGCTTAACGAAAGAATGTTCAAATTCATATCATTTTATGATAACGAATACGGCTATTCAAGCAAAATTGTTGAGCTGATCAAACATATGGCAAGCGTTGACAATAAATAGTTAGGAGCAAAAAATGAAAAAAACGGTTAGAGATATTGATCTGAAAGGCAAAAAAGTCATAGTAAGATGTGATTTCAACGTGCCTATCAAAAACGGAAACATAACTGACGATACAAGAATAACAGCGGCAGTTCCCACGATTAAATATCTTCTTGAACAGGACTGTGCGGTTATACTTATGTCGCATATGGGCAGACCCAAGGGAGAGCCTAAGATGGAATACACCCTCAGACCCGTGGCAGACAGACTGTCGCAGGTGCTTGACTGCGAGATTGAATTTGTATCATCGCCTGCAGTAGTGGATGATGCAGTTTCAAAGGCCGCGGCAGAGCTCAAAAACGGACAGATTATGCTGCTTGAAAACGTAAGATTTGTAAAGGGCGAGACCGACAACGACACAGAATTTGCAAAAAAACTGGCATCACTTGCCGAAGTCTTTGTAAATGATGCTTTCGGCACGGCTCACAGAGCGCATTCCTCAACAGCGGGAATCGCGGAATTTCTGCCGTCAGTATCAGGATTTCTTATCGAAAAAGAACTGAAATTCCTCGGCGCTGCAGTCGAAAATCCCAAAAGACCTTTTGCTGCGATTATGGGCGGTGCCAAGGTGGGCGACAAGCTGCCTGTAATAGAAAACCTGCTGACAAAGGTTGACACTCTGATAATAGGCGGCGGTATGGCATACACTTTCTACAAGGCCATGGGCTACGAAATAGGACAGTCCATACTGGATGAAGCAAACATAGGACTTGCAAAGCAGCTTATGTCAAAAGCAGAGCAGTCTGGAGTAAAAATGCTGCTTCCTGTCGATGCAGTGTGCGCAGACAGCTTTGCAGACGATGCGGCATACGATGTATATCCGAGAGAAAATATGCCTGCAGACAGACAGGGTCTTGACATAGGACCTGCATCTGTGGAGCTTTTCAGGGCAGAGCTTTCAAAGGCTAAGACAATCGTATGGAACGGCCCTATGGGCGTGTTTGAAATGCCGAATTTTGCAAAGGGAACCTTTGCGGTGGCACAGATACTTGCAGACTCGGATGCTGTTACGGTAATAGGCGGAGGCGATTCTGCCGCAGCTGTAGAGCAGGCAGGCCTTGCAGACAAAATGACGCATATATCAACAGGCGGCGGAGCATCGCTGGAGTTTCTTGAAGGCAAGGTGCTTCCGGGCATTGCGTGTCTTGATGATAAATAGCAGGAGGTCATGATGAGAAAACCTTTAATAGCGGGCAACTGGAAAATGCACAAAACAACTGCAGAAGCCATAGAATTTGCAAAAAAATTCGCAGAGCTTTACAGGGCAGATGAAACAGATGTGAGAGCTGCAATATGTGCTCCCTTCACACAGCTTGCAGCCCTCAAAACAGCTTTTGAAGGCACAGGAGTGCTGCTTGGCGCACAGAATGTGCATTTTGCAGACGAAGGAGCATATACTGGAGAAATCTCGGTAAAACAGCTTGAGGAAATAGGCGTTGATTTCTGTATAGTCGGCCATTCCGAAAGAAGACAGTATTTTGCCGAGACAAATGAAACAGTAAACAAAAAACTTCACAAACTCTTTGAAACAGGCATCACACCTATCATGTGCGTCGGTGAGGGACTTGACGAAAGAGAAGCGGGACAGGAGCAGGCCATAGTAAGAGCCCAGATAATCGAGGGACTTGCAGGGCTTGAACCTGAGCAGGTTTCAGAGCTTGTAATAGCCTATGAGCCGATATGGGCTATAGGCACAGGCAAAACAGCAACGCCTGCGCAGGCAGACGAAATGTGCGGGTTTATCAGAGCAACTGTTTCAGAGGTTTATGACGATGATACAGCCTGCAGCGTTGTAATTCAGTACGGCGGCAGCGTCAAACCTGCCAATGCCGCAGAGATAATGAACATGGCGGAAATCGACGGGGCACTTGTAGGCGGAGCAAGCCTTGTGCCTGAGGACTTTATCCGGATTGTTGATTTCTGATAAAAATGATTTTTTGGAGGACAGATTAATGGCATTCATAGAAGATGTAATTGCAAGAGAGGTTTTAGACAGCAGAGGAAACCCTACTGTAGAGGTGGAGGTATATCTTGAGGACGGCACCATGGGAAGAGCCATAGTACCGTCGGGAGCATCAACAGGTGTTCACGAGGCTGTTGAGCTCAGAGACGGAGACAAATACAGGTATCTTGGCAAGGGCACTCTCAAGGCAGTTGAAAACGTAAACGATATAATTGCTGATGAGATTATAGGCTGGGATGTATTTGACCAGACAGGACTTGACAACTTCCTCATAGAGCTTGACGGCACTCCAAACAAGGGCAGACTCGGAGCAAACGCAGTGCTTGGAGTATCCATGGCGGCTGCAAGAGCAGCGGCAGAGTCACTAGGACTTCCGCTTTTCCAGTATCTTGGAGGAATCAATGGCAAGGTGCTGCCTACGCCTATGATGAATATATTAAACGGCGGTTCACATGCTGACAACACAGTTGACATACAGGAGTTTATGATAATGCCTGCAGGAGCACCTACATTCAGAGAAGCGCTTAGGATGGGAGCAGAGGTGTTCCACAATCTCAAAAAGGTATTAAAGGCAAAGGGTCTTAATACGGCAGTCGGCGATGAGGGCGGATTTGCACCTGACCTTTCGACAAACGAGGAAGCCATACAGGTAATCATAGAGGCAATCGAAAAAGCAGGCTACAAGCCGGGAGAAGATGTGCTGATAGCGCTTGATGTTGCTGCTTCGGAGTTCTTTGATACGGATAAGAATATATACAACCTAACAGGAGAGGGCGTTTCAAGAACAGCAGAGGAGATGGTGGCATACTACGAAATGCTCTGCGACAGATACCCTGTAATCTCAATAGAGGACGGGCTTGCAGAGGACGACTGGGACGGCTGGAAGCTGCTTACCGAAAAACTCGGAGGCAGAGTGCAGCTTGTGGGAGATGACCTGTTTGTAACAAATACCGCAAGACTTGAAGAAGGTATCAGCAAGGGAGTTGCAAATTCAATTCTTATCAAGGTAAACCAGATAGGAACACTTACAGAAACCTTCGATGCAATAGAAATGGCAAAGAAGGCAGGCTATACCGCAGTGGTATCACACAGATCGGGAGAGACTGAGGATACAACCATAGCCGACATAGTTGTGGGACTTAATGCGGGACAGATCAAAACAGGCTCGCTTTCAAGGACAGACAGAATTGCCAAGTACAATCAGCTGCTGAGAATCGGGGAGCTTCTGGGTGACTCGGCACAGTATGCGGGCAAATCTGCATTTTACAATATTAAATAGGAATTAACCAATTAAGGTGCAGCCTTCAGAGATGGAGGCTGTATTCTATTGCAAATGTCAATAATATCTGTAATTTTAAATAAGGATTGAAGTAATGTAGATTGTTCACATGGCTTTCCGGCTAAAAGGAATGGCTTCAATTATAGGTATGTGTTATCATAGTATCAGAGATATACATTCGAAAAGAGGTGGATGAGGGATTTGGAGAAGTTGTATTAATCTCGCATCTATCCGAACCGGAAACAGAGAAGCTAACTTGCAGGTAACATAAAGTGAGGAGAAACATTATGTCATATTTAGAAACTGTTCAGGAGCTTTTAGAAGCCAAAGAGGGCGAACATGTACAATTTAAAGAAGCTAAAAATCGGTTTGACTTTGGAGAGGCGGCGAAATGCTGCTGTGCCTTGGCGAACAATGGCGGCGGCAGACTGGTATTCGGCATTACAGATAAAAGACCACGCAGTGTGGTCGGAAGTGCAGCATTTAGTCAGCCGGAGCGTACCCGCATGGGTTTGATTGAGAAGCTGCGGATTAATATTGATTTTCAGCTTTTTGACTACGAAGGGAAACGTGTTCTGGTTTTCGATGTTAAGAGCCGTCCAATCGGCTTGCCGGTACAATGTGATGGTGTGGCATGGATTTACGAAGGAGATACGCTTAAGTCAATGCCAGAGGATATGCGCCGTAATATATATGAAGAAACCGGAGGCGATTTCTCTGCGACAATTTGCACCAAAGCAACGGTCGAAGACCTGGATGAAACCGCAATTGAGAATTTTCGCACAAAGTGGATCGAAAAAAGTGGCAAGAAGCAGCTTGCCGCGCTTTCAAAGCAGCAGCTTCTCCATGACTGCGGTGCGATTACAGATGAGGGCGTGACATATGCGGCTTTGATTCTGTTTGGAAAGAATACAGCGATTATTAAATATTTGCCGCAGGCTGAAATCATTTTTGAATATCGCTCCTCCGAAGCGTCGGGTCCTGCCAATCAGAGAGAAGAATTTAAGGCCGGCTTCTTTGCCTGCTATGACCGCGTGTGGGATCTTATCAATCTGCGGAATGACAGGCAGCACTATCAGGAGGGTTTCTTTGTGTTTGACATTGCGACTTTCAATGAGCGTGTTGTACGAGAAGCAATTCTGAATGCGGTGAGCCATAGAAACTATCAGTTTGGCGGCAGCATCTTTGTCCGCCAGTTCCGCGACAGGCTGGTTATTGAAAGCCCCGGAGGACTTCCTTTCGGCATAACACTTGATAATATACTGGATCGCCAGATGCCGCGCAATAGATGTATTGCAGAAATTCTTTCCCTTTGCGGTATGGTGGAACGCTCAGGACAAGGTATGAACCTGATGTTTGAACTTAGCGTGCAGGAGGCAAAGCCGCTTCCGGACTTCACAGGTACAGATGACTTTTTTGTCAGTATTACACTGAACGGACTGATTATTGATAAAGAAATGCTTTCCGTTATTAATCGGATCAGTGAAAGATGCGCTGAGCTGCTGTCCACAGAAGATTTCCTTGTAATAGATGCACTGTACCATGAGCGACCGCTCAATGAAAAGATGCAGTTGCGGTTAAACAGGCTGATTGAGATGGGAATTGTTGAGCATATTGGACGCAGGAAGTATGTTCTTGCAAGAAGCCTCTATGCGGCAACGGGAAAATCCGGTGTGCATACAAGACAGGTTGGTCTGGATAGGGCAACCAACAAGGAGCTGCTGCTAAAGCATATTCGCAAAAACAATGAAGCTGGCACCCCGTTCAAAGAATTGCAGCAGGTTTTACCGGGCTTAAGCCGCAATCAGATACAAGATTTGATGAAAGAACTCAAAAAAGATAAAATGGTGTTCTGCGAAGGAAATACAAGTGCAGCAAGGTGGTTTGCTGTGAATTAAAATTATCGAACTTGCGTGCAACTTGCGTGCAACTTGCGTGTAACTTGCGTGTAAGTTTGAATTAACTTGGAACTAACTTGCGTGTGAGTTTGAACTGAATCTGAACTTATACGTTTTTACGTACCTGTGAAAACAGGCTCGCTTTCAAGGACAGACAGAATTGCCAAGTACAATCAGCTGCTGAGAATCGAGGAGCTTCTGGGCGACTCGGCACAGTATGCGGGCAAATCTGCATTTTACAATATTAAATAAACAAGACATATCATAATGCAGTCTTCGGAACCGGAGGCTGCATTATTTTCTTCAAAACAATAGATTCAGTTAAATGTATATGGTATCATATATCCTGAGCAGGGATACATACCTGCCTCACATACACAAAACGAAGGGAGCGTATATGGGTAAGAATTTGTTTTTTAGAGAGCCTCAGGATGTTGCGGATCATATCAGCAAGGATGAGGCGCTGGCAAGGCTGTCTGAAGCATGGCAGCCGCAGAGAAAAACAGAAACGGTGGAGCTTGCAGATGGCTGCGGCAGAGTTCTTGCAGAGGATATGTATGCCGTTTACAATATACCGGCAGTCAGAGCCTCCGGCATGGACGGAATTGCTTTTAATTTTGATCTTATCGAAAACGGAACCGACCCTGCGGAGTGGAGAGCCGGCACAGAATATACAAGGGCGGATACAGGCGATGATTTTGACGATGCCTATGATACCGTAGTAAAAATAGAGGATGTTACAATAATGCCGGGCGGCGGAGTTGCGTTTGCCCCTGACCTTGAAATCCGGAGGGGAATGAATATCCGGGGCGAAGGCTCACTGATCAGAAAAGGCAGCCCCGTTGCCAAAAAAGGCATGGTTCTGACCGCGGCGGATCTTGCCGCCATAGGCATGGGCGGATATGCTGAAGTCAAAGTTGTTGTAAAGCCAAAGGTTGCGTTTCTTCCTACAGGCAGCGAACTTGTGCCTGCAGGCTCAAAGCTTCAAAGAGGCCAGAACTTTGAAACAAACAGCATTATGGTCGGGCAGCTTCTCAAAGAAATGGGAGCTGAGCCTGTAATATATCCGCATGTAAAGGATGACATAGTGGCTATGACAGAAACCTTTGATAAAATGATAGAGGAATCAGACATTGTGATTATAAATGCCGGATCCTCCAAGGGCAGCGAGGATTTCGGCAGGAAATTTGTCGAAAACGGAGATGTGTTTCTGTTTCACAGCGTGCTTGCCGCACCCGGAAGACCGCTTGGCATGGCCATAGTTAAAGGCATACCTGTTATAAATATGCCCGGACCTGCGGCTGCGGCGTTTTATGTCTCGGAATGGGCAATAAAAGCGGCAGTCAGCAGATTTCTCGGAATAAAGCCTGCCGAAAGAGAGACAATAGAGGCTGTGCTTACAGCAGATCTTGAGATAACGCCGTTTATGTCGCTTATGAAAAAATTTCATATTACAAAAAAGGACGGAGTGTATTACGCAGAGCCTTTAGACAGAGAAACATCGGGCGCGGCGGCATCGCTTACGGCAACGGGTATGTATATTAATTCCTACGGCGAGAAGGGCTATTCAGAAGGAGACAGAATAAAGCTGCAGATTATAAGGGGTAGAGAGACTATAGATGAAAGATAAATTCGGCAGAGAAATAAATTATCTCAGAATTTCGGTTACGGATCTGTGCAATCTGAGGTGCAGATACTGTATGCCCGAAACCGGTATAGCCAAAAACAGCCACGAAAACATACTTACAGTTGAGGAGATAATACAGGCGGCGCAGGCGGCTTCGGAGCTTGGTATGCACAAAATAAGAATAACAGGCGGAGAGCCTCTTGTCCGCAAGGGCATAATCGGAATATGTGAAGGCATCAGCGAAGCGGGCGGCATCAGAGAACTTTGCATGACCACAAACGGCGTGCTGCTGCCTCAGTATGCAAATCAGCTTAAACAGGCAGGAGTAGACAGGCTTAACATAAGTCTTGATACGCTGGATCCTGCAAAATACAGATATATTACGCGCGCGGGAGAGCTTCATGAGGCCATAGCAGGCATTGATGCCGCAGAGAAGGCAGGCTTTGCAGGCACAAAAATAAATGCAGTCCTGATAGACGGCTTTAATACTGACGAAATACAGGCCTTTGCCGATTTTTCAAAAGAGCGCGGCGTAGAGGTACGGTTCATAGAGCTTATGCCAATAGGCGAAGCAAAAGAAAAAAACGGGTTTGCCTCTGCCGGAAATATAATTTCAGGACTTGAAGGCTACAGCTTTGCAGGTATGGACGGTGTTGCCGCAATGTATGAAAACGGCAGCAGCATAATAGGCTTCATAACTGCCGTAAGCTGCGGATTCTGCAGCAGCTGCAGCAAACTGAGACTTATGGCCGACGGATATATCAGAACCTGCCTTTACGGTGACGACGGCATATGTATCAAGGGGTATAATAAACAGGAAATGAAAGACGCTTTAAGCAGGGCTGTTTCCCAAAAACCGGAATCAAAAGAAGCCTTCGGGAATAAAGCGTCCGATATGCGCAAAATGAACAGAATTGGAGGATAAAATGTCTGACTTCACGCATTTTAACGAAAACGGCCGCGCCAGAATGGTGGATGTGGGCGGCAAATCAGTAACAGAGAGAAAAGCCTGCGCAACGGGAAGAATCCTTGTAAACAGAGAGTGCTTTGACCTCATAAAATCAGGCGGCATCAAAAAAGGAGATGTACTTGGCACCGCGCAGATTGCAGGCATCATGGGAGCCAAAAAAACAAGCTCGCTGATACCTATGTGTCACCCGATAATAATAGACGGGGCAGATGTGAGCTTCAGAATGAACGAAGCTGAATGCTCCATAGAAATCACGGCGGAAATAAGCTGCGCAGGAAGAACCGGAGTGGAGATGGAGGCGCTGACTGCCGTTTCGGCTGCAGCTCTTACGATTTACGATATGTGCAAGGCAGTGCAAAAGGACATGATTATAGACAATATTCATCTTGTCAGAAAATCAGGAGGCAAAAGCGGAGATTTTGTCTGGAAAGATAAGGAGGAGAAATAACAATGCAGTTTACGGCAGGAATAATTACTGTAAGCGACAAAGGCTATGCGGGAGAGAGAAAAGACACCAGCGGAGAAAAAATCGCAGAAATTCTCAAGGCAAACGACTGGGAAGTGATATGCAGGACAATAGTTCCCGATGAAAAAGACAAAATAGCAGAGGCAGTCAGAGCATATTCGGATGAAAAAAACCTCAGCCTTATAATAACTACAGGCGGCACGGGATTTTCTAAAAGGGATGTCACACCTGAAGCGACAGCTCTTGTCATAGAGAGAGAATGTCCCGGGATACCGGAGGCCATGAGAGCGGAGAGCATGAGAATCACACCGCGGGGAATGCTTTCAAGGGAAAAGGCGGGAATAAGGGGAGAATCCCTTATCATCAACCTTCCGGGAAGTGAAAAAGCGGCGGGTGAATGCCTGAACGCAGTAATATCTCCGGTAAGACATGGAGTGGAGATGTTAAGAGGCTGGGCTGGAGAATGCGCAGAGAGATTTAAGCATGAGGACGGACACAATGAGCAGAAAAGGTAAAGTTGCAGATGTATGTATCAGCGAGGTCAAGGGCATACAGAAGCACAGAGTGGAATTTATTGACCTCAAACAGGACTACGGCATTGAAGGAGATGCCCACGCGGGCAAATGGCACAGGCAGGTGAGCCTTCTTGCGGCCGAAAGCGTGTCAAAGCTCAGAGATAAGATTGATTATGATTTTCCAAGCGGCGCTTTTGCAGAGAACATACTGACAGAGGGAATAGAGCTTTATACTATACCGGTAGGCTCTGAAATAAAAATAGGCGAAGCGCTGTGCGAGGTTACACAGATTGGCAAGGAGTGCCATCAGGACTGTGAAATACGCAGAATATGCGGCGACTGCGTCATGCCCAGAGAGGGCATATTCGTAAAGGTTCTCAAAGGCGGCAGGGTTAAAGCCGGAGATGATATTGTTTTGCCGGGATGAGATGGGAAATGACCTGAACACTGTGGATTTTATTCAGGTCTGTCTAAATATGCTCGTGTGCAGCCTGAGATTAAACGGCAGGCGAGGGTCTTTCTGCTGATGAAGCTTTTGCCAGAATCCGTGAGGATATTTAAGTATGCGACACGAAGTTAAGCTGACCTCACAGGCAATCGTACAAATTGAAGAAATCGCAGAGCCGGATTTTATGCCGTCACGCTGCCTCCCTTACAAAGGATACGGCTGCGGCTCAGGGAAGCAGGACACTTCAGCAAACATCGTGTCCGGGATTTCGGATATAATTAAGACCTGCTATATCCAGAAGGATACAGGCACAGAGGAGATGACAGGGGATATGTTCTCCGAGGAGCTTTACGAATATCTGAGCCTTAAGATTTCCGACCGCAGACAGAGAGCAGAGCAAGCAATATGAAAGGAGAGAAGCAGATGATTTATAAGAATATTATATTTAAGGCAGACCCGTTTTCATATGATTTGGAATTTGATGACAGAATTACTCTTGTTGGTGGAGACAGTGGT
The DNA here is from genome assembly GCA_963648745.1 of Christensenellaceae bacterium Phil1. Classification (GTDB taxonomy): domain Bacteria; phylum Bacillota; class Clostridia; order Peptostreptococcales; family Anaerovoracaceae; genus UMGS973. The sequence goes on along the minus strand of CAVJEY010000010.1, from coordinate 10,936 downwards.
ACCGGCAAAACAGTACTTTATGAAATGCTTGAAGATATAAGATTGACAGACGAATACAAAGCAATCAGGCTATTTAACTACAAATCAGATAATTTTTTAGAAGCAATAAAACTGTGTAGAGATAGTTTTATTGTGATAGACAATGCAGATTGTCTGATTAATGATGACGTCAGGAGATTCATTAATTTTGAACTGTCGAATCAGTATATGCTCTTCCTGCGAAATTGTGACGGACTCAATGTATCTGATAAGAGCTTTAAGGTGCTGAAGTTTGATAATAACAGGATAACACTGGAAGAGGAGCTGTGATATGAGATATTTATGGACGGAGGATACTGGCGCAGGGTTTCACTTCTGGAAATTAGTTAATCATCTATTCTTTGACAATGAGCTTGCAGTTGAGAGTAAAGGAAGCAATCAGGGATTGCTGGATGCGGTAATAGATTTGAATGCTAAAGATAATGATGAA
>CAVJEY010000010.1:0-10457 GCA_963648745.1 Christensenellaceae bacterium Phil1 | reverse complement strand
GAAGCGGACGGAATTATAAATTTTGAACGTGTGGATAATGATGAATATTATGTTGCATTTGATTATGTGATTGATAATCAGGATGTTCGTAACAAGTACCGTATGCTGAAATCAATAGCAGATAAGGCAGCGGGCACTGGAAAGACAGATAAAATCAAAATTCGTGAGGAAGTCCTGGCAGCAGTTGAGAGTCATAGTATCAATTTATCAAAGATGAGTGATGACAAGTTAAAAGCCGTGTCAGATGTATAATTAGAATAATTCGGATTATCAGAGATTGAAGAAAGATGAAGCTAACAGGCTTGCGATTGACTGGGATGTAAAAAGAGTGGCAGTTGGCAGCCTGTTGCCCGGTAATTCACTAAGTGGACAGGCAAGCTATCGGAATTATGCACAATGATGAAAAAATGTGGTTTTACCGGATGGTATGAACAGGGCATATCACAGATTGCCTTAGAGGCGGCAGATATGGGGCTTTTGTATGAAAAATAAAGATTTGTTAAGATAAAATGGTGGCAGGTTATGAATTGGAAAAAACTATTTGAAGCGCATATTCTTGAAAGAGGATATGATTATTATCTTGAAAATGCAGTTGAAAATATAGATATCTCAGCTGATATTATCAGAGCCGATGTGATTGGTTCAGAGGATTATAAAGTTGAAATATCCGTAAATAATGGAGAAGTTACAGACATGTACTGCTCATGTCCGTATGCAGTGGGTGGCAGGTACTGCAAGCATATGGCAGCAGTTTTGTATGAATGGTCAGAGAATGAGGAAGAGGAAGAAACCTCGAATGAGGCAAGTGCGGATCTGTTTCAACCGGCATATACAGTAAATGGCTATAATAAGAAAGTTGCAGCAATTGAGGAACTTGTTAATAGTGCTGCAGAAGAAGATGTGCGTTCTTTTATCGTGGCTGTTTTAGCAGAAAATGAAAAATTACTGCTCCGTTTCTGTAATACGATTAACAGGCAGGTAACGATGGAGGATGTCAGTAATTACATTAGACAGGTGAATATTATAACAGACAGATATCTGGGGAGAGAACATTTTATCAGCTATTATGAAGCGAACGGCTTTATATCAGAGCTGGAAGAAATTATTTGTGAAGATATACGTCGGATGATAGACAATGGTAACTATTTAAGTGCATTCGAAATAATGAACTATATTTTTGTGCTAATAGGAGATGTTGATATAGATGATTCCGGCGGCGGCACAGGAATGCTGGCGGATATAATTTATAATCTATGGCTGGAATTGCTTGCAAGGGTGAATGCTGAAGAAAAGAGAAAAATGTTTAACTGGTTTACATCCCATCTGGATGGCTCGGTTGCAGAGTACTTAGAGGAATATATAGAACAGACTCTCATGTATGAATTTGATGAAGAAGAATATGCGCAGGCAAAACTGGACTTTGTTGAAGGTATGATTACGAGGTCGGAGTGTAAGGAATCTGGATGGAGCAGGGATTATGCTGCTGGAAAATGGGTGCGCATATACATGGAGCTGCTGAAAGAAAAAAACGCGTCAGACGAGCAAATAAAAGAAATCTGTAAAAAATATTGGAATAATTCATACGTAAGAAGGTACTACATTGATATTTGCATGAAGAATAAGGAATATGACCATGTTCTGCAAATTTTAGATGAATGTATTCTGCTGGATAAGCAGTATGGCGGTTTGGTTTCCGAATACAGTGAAAAGAAAAAAGAAATCTATCTTTTACAGGGAAACAGGAGCGCTTATATAGAGCAGCTATGGCAGCTGGTGATCGAACATAAAGCTGGAAATCTGGATTTGTACAGAGAATTAAAGAAACAGTATAGTGCTGACGAGTGGATCGTAAAAAGAGAAGAAATGTTTAAAAAGCTTCCTGCAAATGCACAGGTGGAACGGCTGTATAATGAAGAAAAATTATATGACAGATTGTTAGCATATGTATTGAATTCACCAGGGTTATATGCTTTGCAGGAGTATGGAACGGTTTTGAAAGAAGAGTATCCGGAGCAGATTCTGGATAAATATAAGGATGAAGTAAATAAAATGGCAATCCATGCAAGTAGCAGAAAGCAGTATGCACACATTGTTTCGCTGTTGCAAGTGATGCAGCAGATAAAAGGCGGAGTGAAGCTTGTGGAACAGATAGCTGCTGAATGGAAAGTGAAATATAAAAATCGTCCTGCTATGATGGATGAGCTGAAAAAATTGTGATGGTTGATGTTTTGCTGAGTGAAAATGCCTTTTCGGGATGAGTAATGTTGGAAAAACAGCTTTGGGAACAATACCTGCAGAGAGATATAGCGGGCTGAATTAATAATCTGAACAAGGTTGTTTTTTCAGCCTTCTATATTTTCCCTGTTGACTTTAATACGATGATGTGATAAAGTAATAACGTAATAAAACAAGGAGGCGGCGATGGGAAGAGAAGAAACCGTTATATCACAGCTTGCAAAGCTTTACGAAAGCTACGGATATTCATACTACAAGGTCAGCAGGTTTGAGGAATATGACCTCTATGCACGAAACAGGAATTTCCTTTCAGGAGGACAGATACTCACCTTCAATGATGCCGACGGCAGACTGATGGCACTTAAACCGGACGTTACCCTGTCGATAGTCAAGAACACCAAAGACGATGAGGGTATGAAAAAAATATATTACAAGGAAAACGTGTACAGAGTCCCGCACAGCGGCAGCGGATTTAAGGAAATAATGCAGAGCGGACTGGAATGTATAGGAGATATAGACAGATATGAGGCAGGAGAGGTTGTAATGCTGGCGGCATCAAGCCTTGAATCTGTCAGCAGTGAATATATACTGGATGTTTCGCATATGGGGATTACGGCAGGCATACTTGAGGGCGCAGATGATGAGACAGCAGATAAAGTTCTCAGGGCTATGAGCGAAAAAAATGTGCCTGCGATCGAAAATATCTGTGAACAGGGTAAGCTGCCGCAGGATAAAAAACAGCTTCTTGAGCAGCTTGTCAGACTGTATGAGCCCATAGACAAAGGTATAGATGTGCTTAAAAACATGGAGCTTCCAGAGGAGTGCCAGGCTGCGGTTTCAGAGCTTGAATCATTGCGCGACATACTGAAACTGTATGGAACTGAAAAGAATATATATCTTGATTTTTCCATCATATGCGATACGGATTACTACAACGGCATATTCTTCAGGGGCTTCATTGCAGGCATAGCCCAGAGCGTGCTTTCGGGCGGCAGATATGACAACCTTATGCGCAGAATGGGCAAAAAAGCGGGAGCCATAGGCTTTGCGGTATATCTTGACCGGCTTGAAGGTCTTGAAGCAAAGACCGGGCTGTATGATGCCGACGTCCTCATAGCCTACAGCGAGGGCAGCGATATGAAGAAGATAATCGAAACCGCAGAGAGCCTCATTGCACAGGGCAAATCGGTGAGAGTGCAAAAAAGCAGAGAGGCAAGGACAAAAGAGGTGATTGAAATTGGAGCAGATGATTAATGTGGCGCTGCCTAAGGGCAGACTCGGAGATGCGGTATATGACATATTTGAAAAATCAGGCTATGAATGCAGCGGACTGAAGGAAGAAAACAGAAAGCTTACATTCGAGAACAGACAGGCAGGAGTCAGATACTTCTGGGTCAAGCCGTCTGATGTGGCCATATATGTTGAAAGAGGCGCGGCGGATATAGGTATAGCGGGCAAGGATATATTAAGTGAATACGAACCTGATGTATACGAGCTTATGGATCTTGATGTGGGTAAATGCAGAATGTGCGTTGCGGGGCCTGCGGATTTCAAAGACGACTGCTCAAGAGATCTCAGAGTGGCCACCAAATTTCCTCATATTGCAGGCAAATATTACGGAAGCAAAAGCAGGTGCATAGACATAATAAAGCTTAACGGTTCTATAGAGCTGGCGCCCATACTGGGACTTTCGGATGTTATTGTCGATATTGTTGAAACAGGCACAACCCTCAAAGAAAACGGACTTGCGCCGCTGGAGGTGATAGCGCCCGTAAGCGCCCGCCTCATAGCCAACAAGGTATCATACAAATTCAAAAACTCTCAGATAAACAGAATGTGTGAAAATCTGTCTGAGAATGTGGGATAAGAAAGGAAAAAACGATGATAAAGATAGTTGATTACAAGGATCTTGACAGAAAAAATCTTTTTATGAGAAAAGAAGAAGAGCTTAATATAGCCGATGTTGTAAAGGATATAGTCTACAGCGTTAAAATGGGCGGAGATAAAACCCTCAAAAAATACTGTGAGCTGTTTGACGGCAGGGCGCCGGAGAATTTAGAGGTTACTGCCGCAGAAATAGAGGATGCATTTAACAGGGTTGACAGCGCCCTTATTAAAACAATGGAAAAAGCAGCCGCAAACATCAGAAAATTTCACTCACAGCAGCTCAGAGAGGGATTTCAGATAGAGAAAGCAGGCGGCACTGTTCTGGGACAGAAAGTGACACCTATTGAAAGGGTCGGAATATATATTCCGGGAGGCACGGCAAGCTATCCTTCGACAGTCCTTATGAACTGCATACCGGCCAAGATTGCAGGCTGCAGGGAAATCGTAATGGTGTCGCCTCCGACCTGTGACGGCGATATAAGTCCGGTGATACTTGCGGCAGCCAGAATTGCAGGCGTTGACAGAGTGTTCAGGGCAGGAGGAGCGCAAGGGATAGCAGCTCTTGCATACGGTACGGAAACAATTCCTAAGGTATACAAAATCACAGGACCGGGAAATGCCTATGTTGCAGAGGCAAAGCGTCAGGTTTTCGGAGTCGTGGACATAGACACCATTGCAGGACCGAGCGAGGTGCTTGTAATTGCAGACAAAAATACAAACCCTGTTTATGCGGCGGCGGATATGTTAAGCCAGGCGGAGCACGACAGGCTTGCATCGGCGGTTATGATTACAGACAGCAGGGAGCTTGCAGATAAGGTGGCAGGCGAAATAGAAAAACAGCTTGAAAGCCTGCCGAGAAAAGAAATTGCAGAGGCGTCAATCAGAAACAACGGCAGAATAATAATTGCGGAAAATCTCGATATGGCAGTAGAGCTTGCCAACGAGCTTGCGCCCGAACACCTTGAAATAGATGTGGATAATCCGTTTGACTATCTTGACAGAATTGAAAACGCAGGCTCGGTATTCTTGGGCAGAAACTGTCCGGAGGCTCTTGGAGATTATGTTGCAGGACCGAACCACACACTGCCTACAGGCGGCAGAGCAAAGTTTTCAAGTCCTCTGTCGGTAGATGATTTTATCAAAAAAATACAGTTTTCATATTTTGAAAAATCAGCTCTTGAGGAGCTGAAAGACGACATATGCATCTTTGCACAGGCAGAGGGGCTTGAAGGTCACGGCAGAAGTATAAAAATAAGGTTTGAATAAATAAAATGAGCAGATTCTTAAAAAAAAGCCTTGAAAGTCTTGAGGCCTACACTCCCGGAGAGCAGCCTCAGGACAGGAAATATATTAAACTTAATACAAACGAAAGCCCTTTTCCTCCCGATAAGTATGTGATATCAAAGGCAAAAGAGGCTGCGGCGGGATTTAATGTATATAACGATCCGGAGTGCAGCAGCCTGAGAGCAAAGGCAGCAGAGCTTTACGGTGTGGATAAGGAAAACATACTGTGCGGCAACGGCTCTGATGAAATTCTTTACCTTGCCTTTACAGCCTTTGCGGACAGAGCGGTGTTTCCAGATATAACCTACGGATTTTACAAGGTGTTTGCAGGGCTTGCGGGAGCAGAAAAAAAGACAGTGCCGCTGAGAGAGGATTTCAGACTTGATACGGCAGACTATATGAATGAAAAAGGCTGCCTTGTAATTGCAAATCCAAATGCGCAGACAGGAAGATATGTGCCTGTCTGCGAGATAGAGCAGCTTGCGGCAGCAGACAGCAGCAGACTTGTAATCGTAGATGAGGCATATATAGATTTCGGAGGAGAAAGCTGCGTGCCTCTTGTTAAAAAATACGACAACCTGCTGGTAACCCAGACCTTCTCAAAGTCAAGGTCTATGGCGGGGGCAAGGCTGGGCTTTGCCTTTGCCTGCAGTGAAATAATATGTGATATGAATACTGTCAGATATTCGATAAACCCATACAATGTGGGCACTGTGACTCAGGCGGCCGGCATTGCGGCAATAGAGCATAACGACATATATATGGAAAACTGCAGGGCGGTTATAAAAAACAGGAGCTTCACGGAAAAAAGCCTGAAGAAGCTGGGATTTGAAACAGTTCCTTCACAGGCCAATTTCATACTGGCAGGGAGCAGCCGCATATCGGGAGAAAAGCTTTACACAGAGCTTAAAAAACAGGGGATACTTGTACGCCATTTCAGCGACAGCAAAATCAGTGATTATGTGCGTATTACAATAGGAACAAAAGAGCAGATGGAAGCACTTGTCTCCGCTGCGGAAAGGATATTAAATGCGTAGTGCGGTATTGGAGAGGAAAACTTTTGAAACGCAGATTGAGCTTTCTCTTGATGTGGACGGAAGCGGAAATTCACAGATATCTTCAGGCATAGGATTTCTGGACCATATGCTTGCGCTGTTTGCAAAGCATTCGGGCTTTGACCTTGAGGTTTCCTGCACAGGCGATACATATGTGGATGATCACCACAGCTGTGAGGACATAGGGATAGTGCTTGGCAGTGCGCTCAAAAAGGCTCTTGGTGACAAAAGAGGCATCCGCAGATACGGAGATGTAATTCTGCCTATGGACGAGGCGCTGATACTCTGCGCCTGCGATATTTCAGGCAGAGGCTGCCTTGTGTTTGATGCGGACTTTCCTGCGGAAAAAATCGGAAGCTTTGATACGGAGCTTGTGCAGGAATTCTTTGAAGCCTTTGCAAGAAGCAGCGGCATAACGCTTCACATACGAAAGCTTTCGGGATCAAATTCGCATCATATAGCTGAGGGCATATTCAAAGCCTTTGCACGATGTCTGGCAAAGGCCTGCAGCATAGATGAAAAACGAAAGAGTGAAATACCGTCGACGAAGGGAGTCATATAAATGATAGGCATAGTGGATTACGGCGCAGGCAATCTGTTTTCTCTCAAAAGCTCCATAGCAAAGATTGGTGAGAAAGCTGTTGTAACATCTGATGCAGATGTGCTTGAAAAGATGGACAAAATAATTCTGCCGGGAGTCGGAGCCTTTGGAGATGCCGCGGCAAAGCTGAGAGCCTCGGGTCTTGACCGTGAGGTTATAAAGCTGGCAGAGTCGGGCAGATATATAATGGGGATATGCCTCGGAATGCAGCTTCTGTTTGAAAAAAGCTGTGAATACGGTGAGCATGAGGGACTTGGCCTGATAAAAGGCACCGTTAAGGATATGAGACCTGATATACCGGCAGAGCTCAAGGTTCCGCACATAGGCTGGAATCTGCTGAAGTTCAAAAAAACAAGCCCTGTTTTCAAATATGTAAATGAGGGAGAATTCGTATATTTTGTTCACAGCTTTTATGCGGCAGAGTGTGACGAGGCGGTAACAGCGGTGACGGAATACGGAGCTGAAATTACGGCGGCGGTAGCGGAAGGAAATGTACTTGGCTGTCAGTTTCACCCCGAAAAAAGCGGCAGAACAGGGCTTGCGATACTGAAAGCATTTTGTGAGCTATAGGAGGAGTTATGTATATATTACCGGCAATCGACCTATATGAAAAAAAGGCCGTAAGACTTTACAAAGGTGATTACAGTAAGATGACCGTCTACAGCGAAAATCCTGTTGAGGTTGCAATAAAGTTCAGGGAGGCAGGAGCGGAATTCATACACATTGTTGACCTTGAGGGTGCAAGAGACGGAGGCACGCCTGATTTTGAAACGATAAAAGAAATTATAGCCCGAAGCGGACTTAATGCTGAGGTTGGAGGCGGCATCAGAGACGAGTCTGCCGTGAGGAAATATATAGAGGCGGGAGCCGCAAGAGTCATACTCGGAACAGCAGCGGTTACAGATCCTGAATTTCTTGCTGATATGACTTCAGAATACGGAGAGAAAATAGCGGCAGGTATTGATATCAGAGACGGATATGCAGCCATAAAGGGCTGGAGAGAAACAAGCGGTATCACGGCGGAGGAGATGTTTGACAGGCTGCAGCAGGCAGGGGTAAAAACCGTCATATGCACGGACATTTCAAAAGACGGCGCAATGGCAGGCACAAACGTATCGCTTTACAAAAAACTTTCGCAAAAATACAGCATGGATATAATCGCTTCCGGAGGAATTTCGGATATGGACAGTATCAGAGCAGTGAAGGAGCTTGGAATGTACGGCGCGATAATAGGCAGGGCATATTATGAGGGAGCAGTGGATTTGAGAGAGGCAATAGAGGTGGCAGGATGATAACAAAGAGAATTATACCGTGTCTTGATGTAAAAAACGGCAGAGTGGTAAAAGGCGTCAACTTTGAAGGATTAAACGATGTGTCAGACCCTGTGGAGCTGGCGCGGTACTACAGCGAAAACGGAGCAGACGAGCTGGTGTTTTATGATATTACGGCCTCTGCAGAAGGCAGGAAGCTGTTTACGGATATACTGAAAAAAACAGCTTCTGAAATATTCATACCTCTTACGGTAGGAGGAGGCATAAATACAATAGATGACTTTGACAGAGTGTTAAAATGCGGGGCGGACAAGGTCAGCGTCAATTCGGGAGCACTGAAAAATCCGGGACTTATAGCAGAGGCAGCCCAAAAATACGGCAGCCAGTGCGTAGTCATATCAATAGATGCAAGAAGAGAAAACAAAGCATTCATGGTATATGCAAAAGGCGGCAGAGAAAGCACCGGCAAAGACCTGATTGAGTGGGCAAAGGAGTGCGAGAAAAGCGGCGCAGGCGAGCTTGTTCTGAACTCAATAGATACAGACGGAGTCAAAAAAGGCTTTGATCTTGAAATGCTCGAAGCCGTATCCGATGCTGTAAGCATACCTGTAATAGCATCAGGCGGAGCAGGTGATATGGAGGACTTTGCAGTGCTTTTCAGAGAGCTTCCGGGGGTTGATGCGGGACTTGCGGCTTCAATATTTCATTTCGGAGAGGTCAGGATAGATGAGCTTAAAGAATATCTTGCCGGTGAGGGAATTAATGTAAGGAGATAGAAAAATGATTGATATATCGGAACTTAAATTTGACAAAAACGGCCTTATACCTGCCGTTGTGACAGATGCTGTTACTAAAAAAGTGCTGACACTTGCATATATGAACCGGGAAAGCCTTGAAATATCAATAGAAAAAAAGCTGACCTGCTTTTACAGCAGATCAAGAAAGCAGCTCTGGCTGAAAGGTGAAACCTCCGGAAACTGTCAGCATATAGTGTCGATTACGGCAGACTGTGACAGGGACGCTCTTGTAATTGAGGTATTAAAGGACGGACCTGCCTGTCATCTGGGCACAGATTCCTGTTTTGAGTATCCGCTTTTCAGGGACGAGCAAAAGGTACCGTTTTCCTATGAGGGACTTATGGATATGATAAATGACCGCAGGGAAAACCCGAAGGAAGGCTCATATACCACCTATCTGTTTGAGAAAGGACTTGACAAGATTCTGAAAAAAGTAGGCGAGGAGTCTGCAGAGGTCATTATTTCTGCAAAGGATAATGACAGAGCCAATACAGTTTATGAAATAGGGGATTTAATGTATCATGTAATGGTGCTGATGTGCCGGATGGGTATTTCTGCTGATGATATCCAAAAAGAAATGGCTTCAAGGCACGTCATAGACACCAAGGTCAAGCAGGAGAAAATGATAAAATGATGAAACAGAGCCTTCACGTCCATACAATCCTTGATGACGGCAAAAACACTATGGAGGAAATGGTGAGAGCCGGAATAGAGGCAGGCCTTGAGTCCATGGGCTTTTCGGGTCACAGCAGACTTTCGTTCGGAGCTGACTGGACAATGCTGCCGGAATCGGAAAGACAGTATCACAGAGAGATAAAAAGACTCAGAGAGGCATATCCTGAAATCAGGATATACGAGGGGCTGGAGCTTGATTTGTATTCTGATATTCCCGATTACAGCTATGACTATATCATAGGCTCTGTTCACAATCTGTATGCCCGCGGAGAGTATATAAGCCTTGATGAAAGCAGACAGATACTTGAGGAGGCAATCGACAGGCTCTTTGAGGGGAATTCCAAAGCTGTGGCAGAGGCGTATTTTGAAGAGGCCGGCAGGATTAAAAATGCAGATATAGTCGGGCATTTCGATTTAATATCAAAATTTAACGAAAAAGAGGATATATTCAGAGAAGCAGACTATATGGACGCGGCACTTTTCGCCATGCGAAAGCTTGCAGCAGACAACATGATATTTGAAATAAATACAGGGGCTGTGAGCAGAGGATACAGAAGCGCGCCTTATCCGTCGGAGAATCTGCTGTATGAGCTAAGGAAGCTTGATGGCAGAATTACCGTAACAAGTGACGCTCATGATACTTCCGGCATTG
>CAVJEY010000009.1:0-23688 GCA_963648745.1 Christensenellaceae bacterium Phil1 | reverse complement strand
GCTGCAAAGGTAATTGAAGATGCCGGAATATGCTCCCATATGAAAACCTCCTGTATAGAGGGTGATGAAATATCAAAAATAGCAGAGGCTCTCACCTGTCACAGATATGCCGTAAGCGGCACAGGCAGCTTCGGCGAGGCTATGGTTACTGCAGGCGGTGTATCGCTTGATGAAGTTAATCTCCGGAATATGGAAGCAAAAAACCGCAGCAATTTATTCTTTATAGGAGAAGTTCTTGATATTGACGGTGATACGGGAGGTTTTAACCTTCAGTTTGCATATTCATCAGCTTCGGCTGCACTCGGAAACAAAAAACAGCGCAAAAATACAGAGTAGGTTTTTACCTGCTCTGTGTTTTATGCCTCAAAATCACTTCAGGAACATTTCCAGATAGTGATTGACAAGACTTCTGTCAAGCTCGTCTTTGATATCCTCTAACGAATAATACGAAATCCTGCCTGCTCCGGTACTGTTGCCTCCGTATTTTTTGCGGAACTGCGCCGGGGTGCAGTTGTACCATTTCCTGAACGCACTGTAAAAATACTTGACATCCGAAAAGCCGCACTCCTCGGATATCTGCACTACGGTTCTGTCGGTATCAAGCAGCAGCGGCTCAGACATATTGGCTCTCCTGTAGGAAAGCATATTCCGAAATCCTACCGAAATTTTTCTTAAGTATTCAGACACATATCCGGTAGTCAGATTAAGCTCATGAGCAAGATCCCTGACTGAGATGCTTTCGGTAAAATGCTCATACATATATGAGTTGATTTTGTGGTATCTGTCCATAAGCTCCTCTGTCACATCGTCAGGATTTATATACCAGTAAAACAGTATGTCAAACCTGCTTATGAATATCCTGACTATCCTCTCTGTTATATCGTTTATCCTGCTGCTGTCAGGCTCTCTGTTATCAGCCAGATATTTGAGCAGCGAGACAAGCGTGCCTTTGAGCTGTCTGAAATCGGCTCTTTCGAGGTTTGATCCTATACCCTCGCACACAAACAGAATGGATGTGATAAACGGATATTTTGCTTCAAAGCTGTTAAGGTCGATATAAAAGGATATGCATATATTGTCCTCTCCGTCACAGAGATAATACGCATCCTTATCTACCGACACAAATTCTCCGGCTCTCAGGGGTATGTCCTCATAGCCGTAAGAAAGAGTAATCTTCCCCTTGAGGCACAATATTATTTCAAGCACGTTTCCATCATGCAGCTGTGTTGGTATTCTGTCTGCCGAATATATGCTGATGCCAAGGGGCGTACCCTCAAGCCTGTCTATTTTTCTTTCTTCTGACATCACCGTCACCTGATATAAATTTAATCCTCGTTTTCTCTGCCGCCGTCAGGAGTAATGCACAGTTTAACCTTTTCGATACGTCTGTCTTTAACCGACTCTATCTTAAACACAAGATTTTCATACTCTATAACCTTGTCCTCTGTTTCTTCCTCGTCAGGCAAATCTCCCAGAAGCTCAATAATAAAGCCGCCGAGGGTTTCGCTGTTTTCTGTCGCAAGCTCAAGTCCCAGCTCCTCGTTAATATCATCAAGATCGGTGTTTCCGTCTATCAGATATGTGTTTTCGTCAATCTTTACGATTTCTGTTTCTTCCTCGTCATATTCATCATCTATGTCGCCCATAACCTCCTCAATCAGATCCTCCATAGTAACTATGCCTGCAAATCCGCCGTATTCATCTATCAGGATGGCGATATGCTGCTTGGTTCTCTGAAGCTCAAAAAACAGAGTATCTATTTTTTTGGTCTCAGGCACGAAATATGCCTTACGGAGTATGCTGCGTATATCCACGTTTTCAAATCCGTCATGGTAGGCTCTGATCATATAGTCCTTGACATGAAGTATTCCTATGATATTGTCGCTGTCCCCGTCGCATACAGGTATTCTTGAATACTGAAGCCTCATCAGATCCTCTATAAAGTCCTCTATGGGATCCTGTATATCTATCATAAACACATCTGTTCGCGGAGTCATAATCTCGTGAGCAAGCTTGTCATCAAACGCAAATATTGCATTTATCATTTTCTTGCCTTCTTCTCTGATTTCTCCGTTTCCCTGTCCTTCTTCAAGAATAGACATAACTTCTTCTTCTACATCGTTTTTCTGTTTTGAAAACCATCTGGGGGCCATAATTACTTCCTTTCTTTCGTTAATAAGGTTATTTCCTCTTACAGAGCATATAATTTTTTTTGACCTTTTTCGGGAACTTTATTCTCAGTATCTGCTGCGGGTGAGGCGCTGACTCTATCGGCTCATCCTCCTCGTTGTGCATATATGAAAGCTCCATTGCAAATGTATCGCAGTCCGGACCGAATACTTCAATCTCATCTCCGATATTCATTTTGTTTCGCTGCTCCACAACCGCAATACCCGTAGCATCATCATACTCCAGAACAATCCCTGTAAAGCTGTAGTCTCTGGTATACTCGCTGGTCTGGTAGTTCTGATCTTTGTTGGTAGGCCTGTCAAAATAAAAGCCTGTGGTAAACTCTCTGTGGCTTGCCATTTTGAGATCCCGCATCCATTCATCGCTGTAGCGATACTCATCAGGGTTCGCATAATATGCATCTATGGCTTTCCGGTAGGCTCTTACTATGTTGGCGACATAGAATATGCTTTTCATGCGTCCTTCGATTTTGGCTGACGAAATGCCTGCCTCTATCAGCTCCGGAATATGCTCTATCATGCACAAATCTCTCGAATTCAGTATATATGTGCCTCTGCCGTCCTCCTCCACAGGATAAAACTCATCGGGGCGTTTTTCTTCAACCAGCCTGTATTTCCATCTGCAGGGGTGAGCGCACTGCCCTCTGTTGGCATCGCGTTCAATCATATAGTTGCTGAGAAGGCATCTGCCCGAATATGATATGCACATTGCGCCCTGCACGAAGGCTTCAATATCCATGCCTGCAGGTATGTTTTTTCTCATCTCTGTAATTTCTCTGAATGTAAGCTCTCTTGCAAGCACCACTCTTTTGACTCCCTGCCTGTACCAGAAGCCTGCGGCAGCGTAGTTGGTGGTGTTCGCCTGAGTGCTTAAATGAAGCTCTGCCTTCGGTATTATCTCTTTGAGAATCTCTATCACACCGGGATCCGATACGATAAAAGCGTCTATATCGATATCCCTTATTTTGTTTAGATATTCTCTCAATGGCTCAATGTCCTCGTTGTGCGCATAAATATTAAGCGCAAGATAGGCCTTTGCATTGTTCTGGTGGCAGTATGCCACTCCTTCTCTGATTTCATCTGTTGACAGATTGCCGGCTCCGGCTCTGAGGCTGAACAGTTCTCCGCCAAAATATACGGCATCTGCGCCGTAATCAACTGCAAATTTTAATTTTTCCAGATCTCCCGCAGGAGCCAGTAATTCTATTTTTTTCATAAAGTAATGACTCTTTCTATTTCAGTATACTTATCGCAACTCCGTCTCCAACCGGAAGAAGCGCAGTGTCTGCATAATCAATATCAGTAATATATTCGACAAACTCTCTCATTCTTCTGATGTTTGTCTTGTATTTGCCGGTTTCATCGTATTTGTCCGAAACCACGCGCGCTTTGAAAAGCACATTGTCCGAAACTATAACCGCGCCTTTGCTGCAGTGTTTGACCGACGCATCAAAAAAACGTCTGTAGTGGCTTTTGGCTGCGTCTATAAAGACGAAATCATACTGCCTGTCAAGACTGTTTACAATTTCCTCTCCGTCGCCGCAAAGCACCTCTATACGGTCTGAAAAACCGAGACGGTTAATATTTGCTTCTGCAGTGCGGGCTGTTTCCTCTTTGACCTCAACCGTTGTAATCTCTGCATCACATACTGCGGCAAAGCAGCCTGCCGAATAGCCTACTGCCGTGCCTATCTCAAGTATTCTCCGAGGCTTCATAATCCTCAGCAGGTTCAGTATAAGGGTTTCGGTGTCCGGAAGTATTACAGGCACTCTGTCTTCCTCTGCCTCTGCTCTGAGCCTGCCAAGCTCCTCATTTACAGGCCTGTAAAACGATGTGATGTAGCTGACCACCTCGGGATTGATTATATTTCTGTAATTGCTCATATGAGTCTAGTTTTCCTTTTCTGATTTTTCGCAGGCTTTGTAGTAGGCTTCCTTGTCCTTCAGAAACTGATTGTAGTCGCTTGAAAAAGCCGCGCTTCCGTCAAGCTTCTCACTTACGACAAAATAAAGGTAATCGGTCTTTGCCGGAGATATTGCCGCTTTGATGGCGTTTATTCCCGGACTGCATATAGGTCCCGGAGGCAGCCCTGTGTTTTTGTAAGGGTTGTAGTCTGATTCGACTGCTATATCCGCATAGGTAAGATTAACCTTGTCCTCCTGCAGTATATATGATATGACCGAATCCATCTGCAAAGCCATGCTTTTGTCAAGTCTGTTGTATATAACGCTTGAAACACGCGGCATATCATCGGGGATCCCTGCCTCTCTCTCTATGATGGAAGCAATTATAACTATATCTCTGAGCGAATATCCCGCAGCCTTCGCCTGCTCTGCTATATCAGCTGTAACCATTTCTTTGAAACGGTCAAGCATCGCCGTAATTACAGTTCTGGCGTCCACACCCTCCTCAAATGAATATGTGTCCGGATAAAGAAATCCCTCAAGTCTGTACATGGAGCGTTCGTTGCCTGCCAGAAAATCATATGTGCTGAAATCTCCGTACTGCGCCTCATGCATAAATTCATCGTATGAAATAATACCCGCATCATCGAGGTTTTTTGCTATTTTTTCGACGGTCTGCCCCTCTATAACAGTGAAATTGTGTGATATCGTATCACCGTCACTTATCATCTGCATCATCTGTTTCATACTCATGGACTTTGAAAACCCGTAGGTTCCCGCCTTGTATGTGCCGTCATAGCCGTAAAGCCTTGAAAGCACTCTGAACACACCCGGTTTTTCGATAAGGCTGCTTTGTTCGAGTACGGCTGCTATCTGCACAGTACTGCTGCCCTCTGGTATGGCTGTTACGATAATATCTTCGGAAGTCTTGTCAACAGGACGTCCCCCTGACATAAGCACAATAAATACAACTGCAATTACAACTGCTGCTGCGACTATAGCTGCGATTATTATTTTTTTCATATAGTGTCCCTCTGTATTGCCATATACTGGAACAGGACGTAAAATATACGCCCCGTTTTAAGTTCCCGTTTTTTATTTCTTTGATCTTCCTAAGTATTCGCCTGTTCTTGTGTCAATCTGAATAATCTCGCCTTCTTCAATGAAGATAGGAACATGAATAGTAGCACCTGTTTCAACTACTGCCGCTTTGGTAACGTTTGTAGCTGTGTTGCCTTTAACTCCCGGCTCTGTTTCGATAACCTTGAGGTCTACAAAGTTCGGAGCTTCAACCATAAACGCATTGCCCTTGTAGAACTTGATGGTTGCTTCATCGTTTTCTCTGAGGTATTTAATAGCCTCCTCCACCTGCTCTGCCATAAGAGGAACCTGATCGTATGTTTCAGGGTCCATGAAGTAGTAAAGCTCACCGTCATTGTACAGATACTGCATAACCTTGGTCTCTATATGAGCTTTAGGGAATTTGTCATCGGGGTTGAAGGCTTCTTCTCTTGTTGCTCCTGTAAGTATGTTTTTGTATTTTGTTCTTACAAATGCAGCACCCTTGCCAGGCTTAACGTGCTGGAAATCTAAAACCACATGGGGTTCACCGTTAATTTCAAATGTAATACCTTTTCTGAAATCGCTTGCATAAATCATAAATATCTCTCCATTCTTCAGACCTGACCCGGTCTTTACCATGTCAAATCATATCTCGTATCAATAACTATTATATCAAATATACCGGTTCTTGCAAGTGCTAGTTTGCATTTTGACCGCTGCCTGCAGGCGCAATGGTTTCATTAAGTATCTGATAAACATCCTGCATCATCAGCGCGAATCTCATTTCGCACTGTATATACTGCGCAGCGGCAGGATCCTGCATCATAATGCTCATAAGCTCCTGCATTTTGGCAAGTGCTTCAGCATCCATTTCCTCTCCCGCAATCTGCTTTGCCTGCATTTCAAGCTGCTTTGCCTGAAAATCCTGTATCATTTTGTCAAGGTCAGGATTCTGGGCAATCATATTTTTGGCATTCATATACTGTTTGTATTCTTCACATTCTTTTATGGCCTTTGCCAGAGTGTGCGCCTGATCATAAACGTTCATTATAAACTCCTTTCGTGATTATACTTCTAAGAATATCGGCAGTATCACCGGACTTCTCTTTGTTTTTTCATATATAAACGTGCGAAGCGAATCTTTCACTGTTGATTTCATCGCATTCCAGTCTCTGCTGTTTTTTCTGCAGCAGTTAAGAAGCGCTTTTTCAACCACGCAGCGCGCGTCTTCTATAAGGTCCTCGTTTTCTCTGACATAGACAAAGCCTCTTGATATGATATCTGGACCCGATACCACATTGCGTTCTCTGTCTATGGCCGCAACCACTATGATAAGACCTGATTCCGACAGAAGTCTTCTGTCTCTCAATACTATGTTGCCTACATCTCCCACTCCGAGGCCGTCTACAAGAACATCCTCTGCCGGAACCGTTTCCTTCATAATCTCGGCACGTCTTCTTGTAAGATTAAGAATCTGTCCGTTTTCGAGAATAAAAATCGAATTGTTTTTCATTCCCAGATTCTTTGCTATCTCTTTGTGAGCCATCAGGTGCCTTGCCTCGCCATGAACCGGCATGAAGAACTTAGGCTTGATAAGCGAGTGCATTATCTTGAGCTCCTCTGCGCAGGCATGACCCGAAACATGAGTGTCTGCAATATCCGAATATATTACCGTCGCTTCTTTTTCGATAAGCTTGTTTACTACATTGGATACCATTTTTTCATTGCCCGGCACAGGGGTTGACGATAATATTACTACGTCACCTTTTTTGATCTGTACCGATTTGTGTTCGTTTGAGGCCATTCTTGAAAGAGCTGACATCGGCTCTCCCTGACTTCCCGTAGTTATAATAAGAAGCTGTCTGTCAGGTATCGAATTTATTTTTTTGATGTCAACAAGAGTTCCTGCCGGTACCGACAGATAACCAAGCTCCATAGCTATTTTAACCACGTTTTCCATGCTTCTGCCGGAAATAGCCACTTTTCTTTTGCACTTGACTGCATTATCTATTATTTTCTGCACTCTGTGCACATTTGATGAGAAGGTTGCAATTATAATTCTCTGATTTACATCTTCAAATATGTTGGCAAGGGTTTCACCAACCACTTTTTCGGAGGCTGTAAATCCCGGCCTTAATGCGTTGGTGCTGTCTGCCATCATCAGAGTTACGCCCTTGGCTCCTATTTCGGCAAGCTTTGTGAAATTTATCGGCTCTCCGTCTACCGGAGTATAGTCTATCTTGAAATCTCCCGTATGGAATATCCTGCCTGCAGGAGTGTCTATGCAGTAGCATACGGCATCTGCAATAGAATGGGTTGTCCTGATGGTTTCAACCCCGAAAGGTCCCAGCTTAAATTTGTCGCCGGGTTTGATTGTATTAAGTCTGGCCTTGAGGCCGTGTTCTTCAAGTTTGCTTTTGACAAGACCCAGTGTGAGCCTTGTTCCGTATATAGGCGCATTGAGCACCTTGAGAAAATACGGTATTGCTCCGATATGATCCTCATGTCCGTGAGTCAGAATTACGCCTTTGATTTTTTTGTCCGGATTCTGCAGATACGAAAAATCCGGAAGCACAATATCTATACCGTACATCTCATCTTCAGGGAAAGTCATGCCGCAGTCTATGACAAGTATCTGATTCTGATACTCCAAAAGCGTCATATTCTTGCCGATACCGTTAAGGCCTCCTATGGGAATGACCTTAACTCCCTGACTTTCCTTTTTGTTTGTGTTTTGTTTCATTTATTATCTCTCCATCCATATATCTTCAGATGGCTATTATTTAACAACGATATTTACAAGTTTGTCAGGTACTGCAATTACTTTTACAATGTTTCTGCCATCCACTGCTCTTGCGGCAGCTTCGCTTTCCATAACAGTCTTCTGAAGTTCTTCTCTGTTTAATCCGCTGGCAATGTTCATTTTTTCTTTAACCTTGCCGTTAATCTGAATTACTATTTCAATGCTGTCTTTAACCAGCGCGCTTTCATCGTAATCAGGCCAGCTGACATTGTACAGTGAGCCTGTGTGTCCGAGATACTCCCACATTTCCTCGCAGATATGAGGAGTAAACGGTGAAAGAATCAGCACCAGTTTTTCTATGCAGGCATTGATAAGTCCCTCGTTTACATCAGGAAGCTCCTTATAGCGGTAAAGCTCGTTTACAAATTCCATAATTGTACTGATTGCCGTATTGAACTGGAATCTTCCGGCGGCATCATCGGAAACTTTTTTGACCGCGTAGTTGGCCATGTAGTTAAGCTGTCTGTCATTGTCGTTTCTGATTTCAAAGTCAACAGTCTTAAATCCGTATTTCTGAACAGTTTCGTACACAAGTCTGTATACTCTGTTGAGGAATCTGAAGCTGCCCTCAACGCCTGCGTCAGACCAGTCAAGTTCTTTTTCGGGCGGCGCCGCAAACAGTATAAACAGACGCGCCGTATCAGCTCCGTATTTTTCGAGTATCTCTGCAGGACTTACCACATTGCCCAGCGATTTGCTCATTTTTTTGCCGTCTTTGTTTACCATACCCTGTGTAAGCAGGTTCTTGAACGGTTCCTCATCTGTTACAAGTCCCAGATCATATAAAGCCATCTGGAAAAATCTTGCGTACATAAGGTGTAAAATAGCGTGCTCCACTCCGCCTATATACTGGTCAACATTCATCCAGTATTTAACTTTTTCTTTGTCAAATACTTCGTTTTCATTCTTAGGGTCACAGTATCTTAAGAAATACCATGAAGAATCAAGAAATGTATCCATTGTGTCAATTTCTCTCTTTGCAGGCGCTCCGCATACAGGACATACCGTATCGACAAAGGTTTTGCTGGTTGCTATAGGGGATTCGCCCTTGCCTGTAAATTCAATATCTTCAGGCAGCAGTACCGGCAGGTTTTCTTCTTTTTCGGGAACCCAGCCGCAGTGCTCGCAGTGAATCATAGGTATAGGAGTACCCCAGTATCTCTGTCTTGAAATGAGCCAGTCTCTTAATCTGTAGTTGACTGTGGCCTTGCCTATGCCTTCTTCTTCAACCCATTCTATAACCTTTTTGATGGCCTCGCGGTTGTTCATGCCGTCAAATTTGCCGGAATTTATCATTGTTCCCTCTGCAATAAATGCTTCCTTGAGATTGTTTACATCTATCTCAGGATTTCCCGGATCTACTACAGGTATTATATCAAGGCCGAATTTAACCGCAAAGGCAAAGTCTCTCTCATCATGCGCAGGTACAGCCATAATAGCTCCGGTACCGTAGCCCATCAGTACATAGTCTGAAATGTAAATCGGAACTTCCCTGCCGTTTACAGGGTTGATTGCATATTTGCCTATGAATACACCTGTTTTTTCATTGCTGGTTGATGTTCTCTCGATATCGCTCATATGCTGGCATCTGTCGATATATTCATTTACAGGCTGCTCGTATTCTGTGCCCTCAACGAGGCTGTTTACGTACGGGTGCTCAGGCGCAAGTACCATATATGTCACACCAAAGAGCGTATCAACTCTTGTTGTGAATATCCTGAGCTTTCTTTCGTCATCCTTGATTGCAAAGTCAACCTCTGCGCCTACGGATTTGCCTATCCAGTTCTTCTGCATAACCTTAACCTTGTTAGGCCAGCCGTCGAGTGTGTCGAGGTTTTTCAGAAGTCTTTCGGCATAGTCTGTAATCTTGAAATACCACTGTGAAAGATTCTTCTTGCCTACAGGAGCTCCGCATCTTTCGCATACGCCGTCAACTACCTGTTCGTTTGCCAGAACTGTCTGACAGTCAGGGCACCAGTTTACAGGGTTTTCTTTTTTGTATGCCAGTCCTTTTTTGTAGAACTGAATGAAAATCCACTGCATCCATTTGTAGTAGTCAGGGTGACAGGTGCAGACCTCCCTGTCCCAGTCATAAGAAAGACCCAGCTCTGAAAGCTGCTCCTCCATTTCGTGTATATTGTCCCACGTCCAGACGTCCGGTGCTACTCCATGCTTGATTGCCGCATTCTCCGCAGGAAGTCCGAAAGAGTCAAATCCCATAGGATGAAGCACGTTGTAGCCCTGCATATTCTTAAATCTTGCCACCACGTCGCCTATTGAGTAGTTCCTCACATGACCCATATGAAGCTTGCCTGACGGATAAGGGAACATTTCAAGCACATAGTACTTCTCCATATCCGGCTTTTCTTCCATTTTGAAAGTATTGTTGTCGGCCCAGTATTTCTGCCATTTCTTTTCTATTTCTGTGAAGTTGTATCTTTCGTTCATTTCCGTATCCTCCGCTTATCAGTTAAAATCCAGTGTACTGCAGTCTCCCCAGATTTTTTCTATGCTGTATTTTTCACGCATCTGCTCCGTAAGAACATTAATTATGATATCGCCGTAATCCATAAGCATCCAGCCTGATGACGGCTTTCCCTCTATGCTCTTTACAAAAATTCCTTCTTTTTCAAAGACAAATTCCATCTCATCGACAAGCGCATTAAGCTGTCTTTCGCTTCCTGCAGTTACAAGTACAAAATAATCTGCAAATGAAGATTTCTCAGCAATGTCTATAATCATTACATCTCCGCCTTTTTTTGCATCTAATGTCTTAGCTGCAAACAGCGCCATTTGTTTACTGTTCATTAACCAAACACTCCTTATATGCTTCTATAGTATCCCTTCCGGGATCGATTCCTTTTGATTCAAGGTCTCTGACCGTCCATTCCAGAATAAATCTGTATACACCCTCTATGTCCGAAAAAGCCTTCCTGCGAAGCTCTGCGGCTTCGGGATAGGTTCTGCCCGGCTCTACGGCATCCGCCACAAATATTATTTTTTCAAGCATGGACATCCCCGCTCTTGCAGAGGTGTGATATCTGATTGCGTTGAGAATATCCTCATCCTCTATGCCGTAATATTCCTTTGCCCAGCAGGCCGCTATCCGGCCGTGCGCAAGATTTGTGTTTCCGATAAATTCCCTGCCGATATCAAATTTTCTGACCTCATCATCTGACTCCTCTGCCGAAAGAGGCTTTGCTATATCGTGAAACAGGGCAGCGGTCTTAGCCTTTGAAACATCCTGATTGTATGCTGCCGCAAGCTGCGCAGCTGTCTCAACAACTCCGAAGGTATGCTTTTTTCTTGATTCTTTCAGGTTTTTATCTATATATTCAAGGCATTTATTTATATAGTCCATTCTCCTGTATATACCTTTCGACCTTGGGGTTTATATAGTTCTTGACAGACTCTCCGTTTTTGAGCTTTTCTCTGAGCTGTGTGGATGAAATATCAATCTGTGTATTGTGTATGACAATTATATTGCATCCGTATTTTGCTCTGAGCTCGTCAGTCTTTGCTTTGAGCTCATCATCTCTGTAGCCGGGTCTTGAGCCTATGATAAACGAATACCCTGAAAGTATTTCATCTGCGTTTTTCCATGTGTCGATTTTGAGGAAGGCATCCGTCCCTGTTATGAAGTAGATTTCCGCGCTGTCTCCGAATTCCTCCCTGAAATGATTCAGGGTATTTACTGTATAGGAGATCTCATCTCTGTTTAATTCGTAAGGCGAAATTATAGCCCCGTCATAATTCTGAACCGAAAGCTCTATCATCTCGGCTCTGTGTCTGCCGTCTGTGGCTTTTCTGTCCAGCTTGAAGGGCTGCAGATTTGCCGGAACAAATATTATTCTGTCAAGCTCCGCCTCATCCTTTGCCTGCATTGCAAGGTATATGTGTCCGAAATGTATCGGGTCAAAGCTCCCCCCAAAAATTCCTATCCTAGTCATATGCTATTTCTCCAGTTTTTCATATAAAGTCTTTACTATACTGTCTGCCGGAATCTCCACCTGCTCGGATCTGTCAAGAACCTTGACCTGCAGCATTCCTGTCTCGATTTCGTTGTCACCGATTACTACAGCATAAGCTGCTCCCGATCTGTCCGCCGCCTTGAACTGTCCCTTGATATTTCTTTCAAGCAGATCTATTTCGGTGTTGATGCCGTGCGCTCTCAGCTCTCCTGCCAGCCTGAGGCCGTATTTTCTGGCCTTGTCACCCATAATAACTATAAATACTTCTGTTTCCTGCGGTTTTGGTATTTCAACTCCGTTTGCCTCCATTGTAAGAAGCAGTCTTTCGATGCCAAGACCAAAGCCCACACCCGGTGTTGACGGTCCTCCGACCTCCTCTATAAGGTTGTCGTATCTGCCTCCTCCGCATACGGTGCCCTGCGCGCCTATGCTGGTCGTTACAAATTCAAAGGCTGTCTTGGTATAGTAGTCAAGACCTCTTACAATTCCCGGATCCACAACATATTCAATGTTCATGGCCTCAAGGTTCTGTTTGAGCTCCTCAAACGCACTCCTGCAGTCGTCGCACAGGTAGTCAAGCATTACAGGCGCTCCCTGTACCAGCTTCTGGCATACAGGCGATTTGCAGTCTAATATTCTTAGAGGGTTTCTCTCATATCTGTCCTTGCAGGTGTCACAAAGGTCATCGTATCTGTCTGCAAGAAATTCTCTGAGCGCAGCTCTGTGTTTTTCTCTACATTCCGGACAGCCTATGCTGTTGATTCTGAGCTCTATGTCCCTGATGCCCATGGATTTTAAGAACTCATATCCAAGTGATATAACCTCGGCGTCTGCCAGCATACTGCCGGTGCCGAAAGTTTCTATTCCGAACTGGTGGAACTGTCTTAATCTGCCCGACTGCGGCTTCTCGTATCTGAAGCAGGATATGTCGTAAAAATATTTTGTAGGCTGCGGATTCGCATAGTCTTTGTGCTCTACAAACGATCTTACTACAGGAGAAGTTCCCTCAGGTCTTAATGTAATGCTTCTGTTTCCGAAATCGGTAAAGGTATACATTTCCTTCTGCACGATATCGGTTGTGTCGCCCACGCCTCTTTTGAACAGCTCTGTATGTTCAAATACAGGTGTTGCAATCTGTCTGAAGCCGTACCTTGCGCATATGTCCGCAAAAGCATTGCGCACATACTTCCATTTGTATGCATCCTGCGGAAGCATATCTTTTGTTCCTTTTGGTGCATTAGTAAGCACTATCTCACCTCCCGTTAAATATATGTCTGTTTTTTCTTTCGATCATTTCACCTGTTCGTGAAATGTATATCTCGTAGTTTGATACATTGGGTACACGTTCAAGCCTGTTTTCATCAGGATAGTATACCTTGCTGATACCGCCGGCTCCCATGGCTATAATGCTCTGGGCCTCCTCCATAATCCGTATATTATATATGCTGAATGTATCGTTTTTGCAGTATCCTGTGTTTTCGAGGCTGCCTGCCATATGTTTTTGTCTGTAAAGATAATACGGTCTGTAGCCGATGCTGTCTAAAATCTCTCTGCCTGATGCAAGCATACGCGAAACGGTTTCGGCCTGTCTGAAATGAAAGCTGCTGTCTATATCCCTGAGTTTTGAGGCTCTTTTGACAGCCAGCGTATGAACGGTTATATTCTCTGCGCCAAGCTCTGCGACTTTGTTTACCGTATCGCAGAAATCATCCGGCGTTTCCTCCGGAAGCCCTGCTATAAGGTCGCAGTTGATTACCGGAATTTCAAATCTGCGGGCAAGCTCAAAAGCATCATACAGCTGCCTGTTTGTGTGGTTTCTGCCGATTATGCGCAGAGTTTCCTCTTTCATTGTCTGAGGATTTATGCTTATTCTGTCTGTATGATAGTCCGAAAGCACCTTTATTTTGGCTTCTGTAATTGTGTCGGGTCTGCCTGCCTCTACTGTAAATTCTCTGATGCTCCCGGTGTCTATATACTTATATATATGCGAAAGCAGTCTGTCAAGCTGATGCTCGTCAAGAGTCGTAGGCGTGCCTCCGCCTATATAAATGCTCTCCGGAATTATACCGCAGGCTTTCATGCCTGCGCCGACTGCTTTGATTTCTGTCATCAGCGCATCAAGATATGCATCTATGGCCTCCCCGCCTGCCTGATTTGATGTAAATGAGCAGTAAAGACATCTTGTCGGGCAAAACGGTATGCCTATATATATTCCCGCCGAGCCTGGAGCCGGTTTTCCCAGCTTCTCCTGCTGATAGCTGTATATATCAACAAGCTCCTTTGCCTTATCGCTGCCAACCCTGTATTCTTCCGTAAACTCTCTGTAGGGGTCCTGCAGCATACCTGCAAGCTTGACAGGTCTTACGCCTGTAAGCGTGCCCCACGGCGGTTTTTGTCCTGTCAGCTCCGAAAGCCTGTCGTAAATCTCAGACTTTAATAAATTCTTATCGTTTTTAGTATCACCCGCAAGCGTAAATTCCAGTCTGTTTTCAAGATTTCGGGTCTGCCCTGCAAGCTCCTCTGCCGTTATATATTCTCCCTGCCTTCTCTGCTCTAGGGCATAGACCTCAAACTCGTCCTCCGGAAGAAATATTTTGATAAGCTCCTCGTATTCATATCTTTTGGTTACATTGTTTAAGACGATATTATACAAAAGGATTGTTCTCCTTTTCAAATCCTATCGTGGTAGGTCCCATATGTCCCGGAAGCACCTGTGTATCGTCAGGCAGCAGGAACAGCTTGTTTTTGATGGATTCCATAATTGTTCTGAAATCACCGCCTGCAAGGTCTGTTCTTCCTATTGATCTGCAGAACAGCGTATCTCCGCTGAACAGCACGTCATCGACCAGTATGCACATGCCTCCCTCTGTGTGTCCCGGAGTCATTATGAACTTCATGGTCATATTGCCTACGCTGAGAGTATCTCCCTCGTCAACCAGTATATCCGCTTTGAAGGATACTTTTTCGGGTCCGAAATGATGAGCTTCGTTTAATTCCGGAGTTTCAAGCATTTTTTCCTCCGCTTTTGAACATACAACTTTTGCGTCAGGGAAATCCTTAAGATGAGCCTGCACTCCGCCTATATGATCTCCATGGCCGTGAGTCAGGACTATATACTGTATCTGTATGTCGTTTTTTTCGATTATTTTTTTGAGCTCAGGGCTGTATCCGCCAAGGTCAACGATGAATCCGAGTCTGGTTGTTTCATCGCATACAAGGTATGTGTTTGCCTGCAGCATTCCTGTCGGTATATTGACTATTTTCATACTTCACCTCTTAAAAAGTTTTACGGCTGTCCAGCAGTATCGTTACCGGGCCGTTATTATTTATTTCAACAAGCATATGCGCCTGAAATATTCCTGTTTCAACTTTAATTCCTTCGTTTCTGATGCTCTCACAGACCTGTTTGTAAAGCCTGTTTGCATCTTCGGGATCTTCTGCTGTTATGAAGCTGGGGCGCTTGCCCTTGCGGACATCTCCCAGAAGAGTAAACTGTGATATTGCAAGAATGCTGCCGCCTACATCTCTGACTGACAGATTCATTTTTTCGTTTTCGTCTTCAAAAATGCGGAGGCCTGAAACCTTGTCCGCGATGTATTTCACATCCCTGTCGGTATCGCCTTTTTCGACGCCTATGAGAACCACCAGACCCAGATCCGTTGCGCCTGTGATTTTTCCCTCTACCGTCACGCTTGATTTTGTCACTCTCTGCACTACTGCTCTCATATGAATTAATTGCTCCTGTATACGTCTATGACACCGTTTATATTTTTGAGGTTTCTGAGGACTTTCTGGATTTCTCCCGTATCGGAAAGCGCCAGAGTCATTGTCATACTGACAATATTGTCTTTGTCCGATCTTGCGTTTACTCCTGCGATATGAACATCCAGATCCTCGCAGGTTCTTGAAATATCCGCAAACATGCCTTTTCTGTCCTCGGCAATTACGGATATATCGGTGTTGTATGAAATGGTGTTTTCACCGCTGCTCCATTCAACCTCAATAAATCTGGCTTTTTCGGTTTCGGGAAGGTTTACTATGTTCGGACAGTCAACTCTGTGAACCGAAACACCTCTCCCCTTGGTTATATACCCTATAATCTGATCTCCCGGAACCGGACTGCAGCACTTGGATACTCTGACAAGCAGATTGTCAATGCCCTTGACTCTGACACCTGCATCGTTGTATCTGGCTCTTGTGTTTTTGCTGACAGCTTTTGTTTCGATTTCGGATATTTTGTTTTTTGATTTTTCTTCTTCGGCTTTTCGCTGTTCTTTGAAAAAACCTATGATAAGCGTTGCGGCTTTGCCGAGTGTGGTGCCGCCCTGACTTATCTGCGTATAAAAATCATCAAGTGAATGATATTTTAATTCTTTTACTGCTTTGTTGATATATGCGGATTTTAAGACTTCATTAGGGTCGTAGCCTTTTTTGCGCATATATTTGTCAATGGCATCCTTGCCCTTGTCTATGGTGCCCGCGCGGTTTTCTTTTTTGAGGTACTGCCTTATTTTGGTTCTTGCGGTACTGCTCTTGGCAATTCTCAGCCAGTCAATGTTAGGTCCCGATGAGTTTGGGTTTGTGAGTATTTCCACAATATCGCCGTTTTGCAGTGTATGATTGATGGTAACTATTTTGCCGTTGATTTTGGCACCCACGCATTTGCACCCTATATCCGAATGTATCTTAAATGCAAAATCAAGAGGTGTGGAGCCAGCAGGCAGCTCCAGCACATCACCTCTTGGTGTAAACACATAAACCTGACTTGCAAACAGATCCACCTTGAGAGTTTCCATAAACTCTCTCGAATCCTCCATATCCTTCTGGAGCTCTAAGGTCTGTCTGAGCCATGCAAGCTTTACCTCCTCCTTGTCGGATTTGATTCCTTCTTTGTATTTCCAGTGCGCTGCAATACCGTATTCGGCAATCCTGTGCATTTCATATGTTCTTATCTGAATTTCAAAAGGATCTCCGTTGTCTCCTATTACGGTGGTATGAAGCGACTGATACATATTAGGCTTTGGCATGGCTATATAGTCTTTGAATTTGCCGGGTATAGGCTTCCACATTGTATGAACTATGCCAAGCACCGCATAACAGTCCTTGACAGACTCTACAATCACTCTGATTGCGGTAAGGTCAAAGATTTCATCAAGCTGTTTGTGCTGATATTTCATCTTGCGGTAAATGCTGTAAAAATGCTTGGAACGCCCCTTGATCTCACATTCGATATTGAAATCATCAAGAGCTTTTCTGACATCGCCTATAACCTTATTTATAACGGCTTCGCGTTCGTCTTTTCTGGCGCTTACTTTTTCGGCAAGCTCATAGTAGGCTTCCGGATCCAGATATTTAAGTGCAATATCCTCCATCTCAAACTTCATGGCATATATTCCAAGCCTGCTGGCAAGAGGAGCATAGATTTCAAGTGTTTCTCTGCACTTTTCTTTGATCTTCTCCTCTGTCATATAGTTGATTGTTCTGAGATTGTGGAGCCTGTCCGCCAGCTTTATAATCAGAACCCTGATATCCTTTGACATTGCAAGGAACATTTTTCTTAAATTTTCGGCCTGTTTTTCTTCTTTGTTCTCAAATACGATTGAGCCCAGCTTGGTGACTCCGTCTACCAGAAGCAGCACCTCGTCGCCGAATTCGGCTCTGAGCTGTTCCTTGGTGTACGGAGTATCCTCTATGACATCGTGAAGCAGACCTGCAACGAGAGTTTCATCGTCCATTCCAAGCTCTGCAAGTATGCGGGCAACCTCAACCGGGTGAATTATATACGGTTCACCCGATTTTCTGAGCTGTCCGTTGTGCATTTCCTCTGCTATGGAGTATGCTCTGTTGATAAGGTCAACATCATAGTTGGGATTAATATTCAAAATGTCGTCTAAAAACTGCTGCCTGCGATTCATCTTTGTTCCTTCAAATCCTCAAAATCTAAACTATTGCGCCTTCACCGTAATCTTTAGGTTTTTCTTTTTCTTTTTTTGGTGCGCCCTGATATTTCTTTTTGCTTCCGTTTCCGTTGTTTTTTCTTTTTTCGGTAAGCTTTGTAAGGTCATAGTAAAGCGGTGAGCATATGAATATTGATGATGCCGCACCTACGATTACACCTACCATCAGCGGCAGTATGAACTGTCTGATTGACTCTGAAACCATGATATACATAGGAATCATAACTATCAGAGTTGTTGCAGATGTCATCAGTGATCTTCCCAGTACCTGATTTACACTTGTGTCCGTAAGCTCCATAAGGTCGCGTTTTTTGGTAAGACCAAGGTTTTCTCTGATTCTGTCGAATATTACGATGGTATCGTTTATGGAGTAACCTACAACCGTAAGTATACCTGCGATAAACGGATTGTTGATGGTAACGTGGAATATTCCGTAAAATGCGATTACTATAAGCACGTCATGGAATACACCTGCAAGAGATGCCACGCCAAACGGTATCTTCCGGAATCTTACCACGATGTATATAAGCATGCACAGTGCGGCTATAAGGACGGCCTTGACAGCGTTTGCCTTGAGCTCGTCACCCACTGCAGGTCCGAACTGCTCCGATGCTATAAGTCCGTCGTCCTCGCATCCGAATTTTTCCTGCATTGCATCAAATATCTCCGCTCTTGCATCATTGTCATAGAAAGTGGTCGTTTTTATGATTATCTGAGAATTATCATCTCCGCCGTAAACGAAGCTGACATTCTCTGCATCAAATTCATCAAGTATATCCTGTACTTCTGAGAATTCAACCTGCTTGCCCATATCCACTGTCATTGTCGTACCGCCTGTAAAGTCGATACCGTAGTTAAAGCCTCTGATGCCGCCTACAACAAAACCGCACAGAATTATAACAACGCTGACAATATAGTATATTTTTCTGTGTTTGAGCACGTGGAAGAATTTTTTGATGTGGAAACTTGCGCTTCCGTCTTCTCTGATACCAAACAGTGATTTTTTAGGTTCTTCTCTCTTGAGTCCGATGAAGGTTTCAAGATAAAGTCTTGAAATCAGTACGCCTGAAATGATACTGAATATAACGCCCAGCATCAGTGTTACGGCAAAGCCTTTAACTGTAGCGGAGCCTACTTCGTACAGAACAACGCCTGCGATAAGAGTTGTTATCTGACCGTCCATAATGGCTGACAGCGCATTGTGGAAGCCTGATTCGCACGCAATTCTTACCGATTTACCCTGGCTTAATTCTTCTCGTATTCTTGAGAATATGATTACGTTGGCGTCAACCGCCATACCGATACCCAGTATGATACCTGCAATACCAGGCAGTGTCAGTGTGCTTCCAGAGAATGCCATTGCCCACAGCACCATGATTATATAAAGCAGCAGTGCAACGTTGGCAATAACGCCCAGGAATCTGTATGCCGCAATCATAAGTACAAAGATCAGTCCAAAGCCTATAACTCCCGCAATAACGCTCTTTTCGAGGGCATTATAGCCTATTGATGCCGACTGTGTTGAAGATGTAACCTCTGTAAGCGTTACAGGAAGCGAGCCGCCTCTGATGAGCGCTGCAAGGTTTGATGCCGATTCGTTTGTGTAGTTGCCTGTTATCTGGCAGCTGCCGCCGCTGATTACAGTCTGCACCTCCGGCGCTGTTATGATGCTGCCGTCAAGGACGATGGCGATGCATTTGTTGCTTGAAACGCCCTGATCCTGCATTTTGTTTTCAACTTCACCGTAGTATGCTTTTCTGGAGCCTTCTTCAAATTTGCTTGCTCCCTCGCTGTCAAACTGAATGTTTACAACGTATCCTGTGGATTCCTGGCTTGTTCCTGCTGTTGCGTCCTTGACATTGCCGCCGTCAACGACAACAGTGCCGTCCGCAAGCAGGAACTGAAGCTGTGCAACCTGTCCGATCTGTTCGATGGCTTCTTCCGCATTGTCTGCGCCCGGGAGCTCTATCCTAAGTCTTTTGCTGCCCTCTATGGTTACAACCGCTTCTGAAAATCCCATTTCGTAAACACGGTTTTCCATTACAGTCTTGGTCTGTTCCATCAGATCTGAAAGCTCTTCGCCCGTATAATCGGTATCGGCTTCCATTACGACATATACGCCGCCCTTGATGTCCAGTCCAAGATTAAGCTTGTCTTTGATCGGTTCGATTTTACCGATTCCGAAAATGGTGACATACCACGCGAATACTGTGAATACAAGAAGTATTATCGACAGTACTCTTCTAAAGTTTTGACTCATATTATTACCTGCTTTCTCTTATGTATTTGTGTTGGGCATAAAACTATGCCATCTTAAACATAACTCATAATATTTTACTACTTTTTTGCTTTTGATACAAGAGAAATACAGTATTTTAGACACAAAACCGTCACTTTTTTGTGTTGCTGCCTGTTATGCCGCCCAGCATTCCCGCAGCTAAAGGTATCAGATTTATTTTATTTATCATACCCGCGGGATTTATCTCGCCGGTATAAAGCGAAATTCCGCACCATATGAAAGCAATAAATACAGCAGCGGCGGATATTCCCGACAGAATCCCTCTGAATGGGAGTATTACGGCCGCTGCAGCTCCTGCGGCAAAGCAGCACAGTGAAAGAATAACATACATACAAAGCTTTGCCGCCTCATCAGGCAGACCACCTGTCTGCATCATAAGCGAACAGGCTGCAGTCATCGCTGCAAACAGCGCAATGCAGACTGCAAGTGCTTTGACGCTCTTTTTTATTGTACCCATATATACCTCCATAAAGTTGATGATATATGTATATACCCTATACGGCTGAAAAATACTGATAAAACAAAAAACGCACATGCCTGCAGGTATTACAGCAGTGTGCACGGCATATATTATCATCAGCTGATGTTTTCCGGAGGCAAATATGACTGATATCAAAAAAATTGTTTTTTTTACCGTTATTCCTGTGCTGCTTATCGCATCTGCCTGTATTTATTCGCAGATGTCATGTGAGAAACCGCAGAATACAAACGCTGATTACAGTGAAACCGTAAAAGTGCCTATACTTATGTATCATGGCCTCATTAAAGATCCCGGTCTGCAGACGGAATATTTCATAAGTCCGGACGTGTTTGAAGAGGATCTGAAATACATAAAGAAAAACGGCTATACTCCTGTGTTTATATCCGACCTTATCGACTTTGTCTGTGAAAACAGGCCTCTGCCCGAAAAGCCCATAGTACTCACATTTGATGACGGATACTACAATAACTACTGCTATGCCTATCCTCTGCTTGAAAAGTACAATATGAAAGCAGTCATATCGATAATAGGGATTTATACCGACAGGTTCAGCAGAGTCGATGAAAACAATGCTGCCTACTCGCATATCACATGGAAACAGATTAATGAAATGACAGACTCCGGTCTTGTGGAGATACAAAACCACACATATAATATGCACGAGCTGGGTGAAAGGCGCGGAAGCGCCATAAAACAGGGTGAAAGCAAAACCCAGTATAGAAAAGTTCTGACAGATGATCTTGTCAGGCTGCAAAAAGAAATAAAGCATTATACCGGCAAAGCTCCCGATACATTCACTTATCCTTTCGGTATCTACAGCGACTATGAGGAGCAGCTTGTAAAAGAGCTTGGATTCAGGGCAACTCTGAGCTGCAGCGAGGGTATCAACTACATCACCTACAGCGACAGAAGCTGTCTTTATGAGTTAAAGCGCTATCTTCGCGATGGAAACAGCGAAAGCAGCACCATGTTTGAAAAATTCAAATAAGGCGCTGCCTGTTTTGCAGGATGCTCTACAGCTGTTTTTCAAACAGCACCAGATTTACATCAGGTATGCCGTTGAATACACAAGGGACAATGCCTGCCTCGCGATACCCCAGCTTATTATACAGAGCTCTTGCACCTGTGTTTTTTTCATTGGTGTCAAGCCTCAGAGCAATGCATCCTTCCTGTCGCGCGAGATTTTCATAAAATGCCACAAACGCGCTGCCTGCACCTCTGCCTGATGCCTTAGGGTCTACAGTCAGGGTATGTATCACCATTATCTTGTCATCCGGAGCATCATATATAAATTCTCCGTCTGCATATACATCAACCTGCTGATGATTGATAACTGCGGAGGCAATT
The DNA here is from genome assembly GCA_963648745.1 of Christensenellaceae bacterium Phil1. Classification (GTDB taxonomy): domain Bacteria; phylum Bacillota; class Clostridia; order Peptostreptococcales; family Anaerovoracaceae; genus UMGS973. Next base: position 1,675 of record CAVJEY010000009.1, on the reverse strand, counting down.
ATATTGCCCCCGTCCTCATATACATACATATCGCCTCTTGCAACAGCTGATGCTGCAGTCTTATCTGATGGGTACACGCCTCTGATCCAACCTGTAGTAAGCCTGCCGCCATCTTCCTCGTCAAGAATATGCTCATATATTTCTGCAATCCGTTTAATATCTGTATTCTCTGCTTTTCGTATATTTATCATCTGAAAACTCCCTTTTTTTCAAGTTCTTCATAGTCAAGCCCCAGCTTCTTTATTATCTCTTTGGTATGATAGCCTGCGGGATAGCCTGCAAAATTATATTCGCACGGACATTCGCTGAGCTTTACAGATGCTGCAAGCTGTTTAACGGTAATATTCTCACAGGTAGGCAGTTTGACATCAACAACCATTTCTCTTGCCTTTATCTGCTCGTCCTTAATCAGGGCTTCCTCAAGGTCAAGCACAGGCTGAACACACGCATCATAATGCGAAAACACCTCTACCCATTCGTCCCTTGTTTTTGTCATAAATATGTCTCTTATCTCAGCCTTTACCTCTGCGATATTCTCCGGCCATACACTGCCCTCTGTAAGATCCTCTCTGCCTATGGCAGTGCAGAACTGCTTCCAGAACTTAGGCTCGAGGGAACCCACGCTCATATATCCGCCGTCCTTGGTTTTATAGAAATCATATATGCAGCCTCCGTTTAATCTCTCTCCCTCTCTCAGAGGCTGTCTGCCCGATACCAAAAACGCAGCTCCGTCAATGCTGTTAAACGGTACGCAGCCGTCCATCATTGCCACATCTATATGCTGGCCTCTGCCTGTGTTCCTTCTGTAGTTTACCGCCGCAAGTATTCCTATTACAGAGTTAAGCGAGCCTACGGCTATGTCTGCAATCTGGAAGTTCATAAGGGACGGTCCCTCCTCTGCTCTGCCTGCATGAGAAATCATACCGCTTCTTGACATATAGTTGATATCGTGTCCTGCGGCATCACGAAGAGGACCTGTCTGTCCGTAGCCTGTAAGCGAGCAGTATATAACCGCAGGATTTACAGCCCTTAAATCCTCATATCCAAGCCCAAGTCTGTCCATAACACCGGGTCTGAACTGCTCCATGACTATATCGTATTCCTTAACAAGCTCTTTGACTATATCTCTGCCCTCTCCTGTTTTGAGGTTCAGAAACATTGTTTTTTTGTTCCTGCCAAGCCATGCCTGACTTGCCGATATATCCGTATCCCCGATAAAAGGCGGATAGTCCGCAACAATGTCTGGTTTGCCTGCAGAGCCTATTTTGAGCACCTCAGCTCCCATATCCGCCAGTATAAGCGTGGCATAGGGGCCGGGAAGCAGAGTGGAAAAGTCAAGTATCTTCAATCCCTCAAGCGCACCCATATTTATCTCCTTTGAAATTTATTTTATTCTTCATTCGCGCCTTTTATCATAAAAGCATCTCCAGCAATTTTCAGCATGGAATACCTGCGCGTAGCGAAGGTATATTTATATGTTCAGTCCATTAGTTAATTCAACCATCCGCCTACAGCTTCTCTATCTCCTCTTTAGAAAGCCCCGATGTTTCAGCTATAATGTCAATGGCAACGCCTTTGTCTTTAAGAGCCTTAGCCATCTCGCGAGCTTTGAAAGCCTCGCCCTCTGCAAGGCCTTCGGCTTTGCCCTTTTTCTTTTCTTCTTTCAGATAATAGT